>JAMPHU010000006.1 GCA_023663225.1 Candidatus Gastranaerophilales bacterium | reverse complement strand
ACAGCAGTATCCTGTCTCCACCGGCGTACTGTATTTCGTCCAGCCCCTGAAACTGGTTTAACTCACTTTGCACCGAAGCGCTGTTTATTGGTTTGTTGCCATCGTTCTGTTCCTGACTTGATCCACTATTGCTATGTGTAGAAGCATTTGGCGGGGTATCCCCTTCCCTGTAAAATAACACAGAATTTGACTTGTATACCATCAGCGCATCGTCCGGATAGTCAGTGCTGTTACATGGTACAGATATTGCATAAAACGTGGTATTTTCTAATTCTGCTGTATCTAAGTCAAATTCAATTACCGCCACCTGTCCGCTTTTCAACACCGTTCCAAAAGAACTCTCAGCCTCATAGACCAGCGGCTCATGGTTCAGATAGAACACTGTTTTATATTCTACTCCTGGATGTCCCAATATGATGTACTTTATATGAATGGTTTCTTTCCCTGTAATGTCCATTGTTTCCAACAGCAGCATGGACTCCCCAGAGATATAAAGCCTTGTATTCACATCCTTTTCCAAATTTATAGAGCCCATATTCATCTCTTCTTCCAGTTCCTTGATAAAATCCTGGGTTGCATCTATTTCCTTGCTTTCAAAATTTCTTAAATTTTGTTCGCTGTTTTTATTTACTGCCTCTACAAGCGCCCCATCCTGCCCGGCGTCTGCCTGAAATATAACCGAATAGACTGCTGCCAGGGCTTCATGGGAATGCCCATAAGAAACACTGTCTTTCATGTCGGGCATAAATCCTGGGTTTATGATACTGATAATACACACACTCATCTGCTCTCCTTCTTTTCCAATCACAGGCGAAAACTGAAGGGTATAGGTTTCATCCTTGTTCTCCTCCAGTTCAAACAGATGCATATACTGATAGTCTGTATCCAACTCTTTCACTTTATATGGCTGGGGAATACCATCAAGAAGAAGAAGATAGCCGCAGTTCCTCCCTATCCCGGAGCCCTGCATAAAATAGGGAATCTCCATTTCTCCACCTTCATATGTTAGGGTATAGGTCTTATTCTCCCCCCACAATACACCATGGGAAATGCTACCCATGGTTATGGTTTTCAAATCTCCTTCCTCTTGTTCAAACGGATTTTCCAATGTGGGTTCTTCAGAAAAAGAAAAATCATCATTTTGCGTTCCACATCCAACTATACACAGACAAGTGATAATACTTACTGCTAATAAATGTATTTTTTTCATTTCTATACTCCTTTCGGATGTCACTTTATCACAAAAAAGGGGATTGTGCCCCTTCATGTCATAATTTATATATATTTTTGTAAAAATTAATAAGGGCATGATTGGAATACCATCATGCTCTCATTAACGCTATATTCAATTTTCTACTCTCGACATATATAAAATCAACCTGATGCAAAATATATCATTTCGTGGTGTAACATTCATAGTACCGTTATACATTTCTACAATCTTTTTCACGCTTTTTAGCCCGATACCATGTTTTTCTTTTGCCTTTTTTGATGTCAGGAATACTGTTCCAACACCCTTTTGTTCCTCTTTAACAATATTTTCAGATAAAAAGCTGTTTTCTATTTGAACTTTCAATACTCCTCTTTTGAAGATAATGTCAACGCCCAAATACTTTTTTTCCGTTTGTCTGGCTGCTTCAATGGCATTTTCCAATAAATTCCCGAGTAAAATATTGATATCAAAAGAATGCTTGATCTTCTCCGGTATCATCACATTTACAGTGACATTTTCAAGTTCTTCCCTGGCTTTTTGCAACATATAATTTAATACACTGTCAATTTCCATATTACCGGAGTCCACTATTTCGTTAGGATTCTGGATAAAGTTTTCCATATGACCTATATATTCCTGCATTTCCACTACACCATGCTTGTTTGCCATCAGCTTTAATTCATTCATATGGTGCTTCATATCATGCTGTAAAACTTTTATCTTTTCTTCACTCTGCAGAATGCTGTCAAGCTGGTTTGCATAAATCTGCATCTTCTGCCTGAGCATCTCTGTTTCATACTTTTGTGAAATAGAATAAAGTAACAAATTGTACAGATACAACATAAAAAAATTCACGATCAGCATTCCCATGCTTACGACAGCCATGCCCCTATCCGTACAGGCATTTAAATAGGTCAGAAGACATATCACCACAATACTACATAAAGGAACAAATATCAGCGGAAAATTCTGAGGTTCTTCCAGACTTTTCCGATTTGTAATAATTTTTTCCGTGATAAGTTCACATATAAAAATCAAAAAAACAGCTATGGCTGCATAAACCTGGCTATGCACTTCGCCATCCTTGTAATTGATAAACAACTGTGTTCCTACCACATCACATCCCGCATTAATCAGATAAATGGAACAGGTTACAAATAGGGTTGTTTTGGCCGATTTTGTATGTAACCTTACAATAATACCTATTCCAACGAGATTACATAAAACATTGATCCAAGCCGTATGAAATTCCCAAAACAAAGCTGTATTTACAATATAGAAACAAGTATAGAAAAGGAATTCCTTTATTCTGCTTTTCTCTAATCTGCCAAGAAAAATTACAACAAATCTATTTATCAAGCACATCCTGAAAAGATTCGTTGCTGCACAAATAATAAAATCAAGCATATCTATTCTTCCCTCAAAATTCTATCTCTCACTAGTTTTCGATTGGCCGGGCTGATCGTCAAAATCGTACCATTCACTAACTCCACCATTTCATAAGTATATCGGAAAACATATTCTTTGTTCACTATATAAGATTGATGTATGACTATAAAGTCTTCTGATAACCGTTTTGCAACTTCTTTTAACCTACCATAAAATTCAAATGTCTCTTTCATGGTTACGACTTTGATTTTTCGTTTTTCACTTCCCAAATAAACAATATCTCCCATGGGAACATAATAATATTCTTTCCCCTGTTGAAATTCAAATCTTTCCTCTTTCTTTTTGATAATTTTGAGCGCCGTTTCCATAGTATCATTTATCTGCATATGTGAAATCGGTTTGACCAGAAAATCTAACGGCTGTGTCTTAAATAATTGCTGCGCATAAGATGACTTCCCTGAAATATAAACAATCTGCATCCCCATGTCATCCAATTGTTTTCTGATATAATTTCCCACTTCTATCCCCGTCATTTTAAACAATTCGATATCCAGAAACAAAATATCCAGGTGATTGCCTACCTCCAGATAATCTCGCAATCCCTCTCCCGAATACCACACATTTGTATCAACTTGAATATTCCGTTCTTTTGCATATTGTAAAAGCATCTTTTCAATATCTGCGCAAATATTCTTCCCATCATCACATATTCCTATATTGTACATGGTACACCTCAAAAATATCTTTTTGCTCAATAATACAGCTTTCATATTTATATTGCAATCTTAAATATATGATTTTTCTTTATTTGTAACTGATCAAAATGAACCTAAGCGTTCATAATCTTCCTTTATTCAGCATGATCTACAAACTGCTTCACAAGGCTGATTATGTCTGACAGGTGTTTTGGAACAAAGTTTTTATAATTTAACATGTAAGTTATTAATCGTACCGTTTTCAATCGTCATACAAAGATACTCGACTCCCTTACTGACCACCGTCTCCTCATATCTCATGCCCAGCTTTTCGCACAGATTCAGAGACGGTGTGTTGTGAGGTTCTACCAACGCATGCACTTTCGCAAATTCCAGTCTTTCCCATCCATACCGCAGGATAGCGCTGCAGATCTCATAGGCGTACCCTTGTCTCTGCCAAGGCACACCTATGACAAAACCGAGCTCCGGATCTTCAAAGTCGTCTCGGTATGCAAAACCCGCCCGTCCGATCACTTCCCCCGTATCCCGCTTTATTACAGTCCATACCCCGAAATCGTAGAAGCCATAAATTTTATCAATATATTCTCTGACATATGCTCTCTCCTGCTCCTTGTCAGGATATAAGTCTTCCATATAACGAGTGATGGCCGGATCCGAATAAATATGATAAAAAGCTTCCACATCCGCTTCTATCGTCTCCCGCAAGAAAAGTCGTTCTGTATTCAGAATATCCAAGGGCAGCCTCTTGCAGCGCCTATAGACCCCTTCCAAATAGGCGATCTCCACCTCCTCCGGTTTCTCAAAAGCATATCGTACCCCGCTAAAGCTGCTTTCATCATTATGCTCATGCAGATAGGCCAAAACAGCTTTTGCATCCGCCGCCAGTCGTCCTGCCAAAATTGGATCGTCCGTGATCCACAGCACGTTTTCATCCTCATTTGTCATTTCACTGAAATCTTTAACCTTCTCTCTCACGGCTTCACATTTCCAAATCTTCCATCTGATACCCACCGCTGTCAGCCTTAACGCTAATGATAGAACAGCCTTCTCATGTTCTATATTTTCCAATACAACATTTACCTTTTGCAGATAATTCATAAAAATCAAGCTTTCTCCTCTTTACGTTTTTTCCTATTTCCGTTACAATATTAGACAGGTCTCATTTAGTATATTACATTTTCTCATTATAGGAAAGGTACAGGTATTTATTATGACAAAAAATCCCATTGTAACAATCACTATGCAGGACGGCGGCGTCATCCGTCTGGAGCTCTATCCCGACATCGCGCCCCAGTCTGTCCACAATTTTATCAGCCTCATCAATCAAAAATTCTATGACGGACTGATCTTTCACCGTGTCATCCGCGGCTTTATGATCCAGGGCGGCTGTCCCGAGGGGACCGGCATGGGCGGCCCCGGCTACTGCATCAAGGGCGAATTTACGATAAACGGTGTGGAAAACGACTTAAAGCACACAAAAGGAGTATTATCCATGGCAAGAGCACAGGATCCGGATTCCGCAGGCTCTCAGTTTTTCATTATGCACAAGAACGCTCCCCATTTGGACGGCAGTTATGCCGCATTTGGCAAGGTGATTGAAGGTATGGACGTGGTGGATCGGATCGCCGAGACGCCCACCGACAGCTATTCCGACAGACCCTATGAAAATCAAGTTATGGAGAGCGTTACCGTAGATACTTTTGGCGTGGAATATCCTAAACCTGAGAAGCTCTAAAGAGCTTCTCAGAAAAGTATGATTCGTTATGAGCTCGATATTTTCAAGATGGTATTGCCTAAAGTAAAAAGTGCATGGATTACAAATAAAATTTTCCATGCACCTTTCCGTTATTACTAAATTATTCCTTTAGAGCAGGCGTAAGCTGTGCGTCAACGTCCCTTCCTGAATAAACCACACGGATTACCGTTACAATTCTGGCTTCTTTATCCGGTATATAGAACACCAGATAATTGTCAACAGGCATTACCCTTAGTCCACGGCTATGCCACGGCTCTTTTTCATAGGCTCTGGATTTTTCCGGAAATTCCTCAAGACATAAGATGTGTTCCTCCAGTCTGTCAAGCCGCCCTGCCGCATTGTCCGGAGAAGACAGGTTGAACGCGATATACTCATAAATTCCCCTCAAGTCATCATCCGCCTGCTTTGTGGTTATTACTTCATAACTCATATGCCAAAATCTTTGCGTATATCGGCAAACGCCTGTCTAGCAGGTTTTGTTCTTCCTACCTTCATATCCGCATATCCTTTCTCCAGCTCAACATCCAGTTCTGCCTCGGTCAGTTCTGACGCATTGATAGGCTTTGCTGCCGGAAGTTTGACCTCAAAGGGAAGTCCCCTTTTTAAGATGATCTGTTTATAAAACATATTGATCGCATTGGATGCGGGGATCCCAAGTGCAGATAAAATGCTCTCTGCCTGCTCCTTTACATCCGGCTCTATTCTTGCGTACAAATTGGCTGATTTCGCTGCCATATTGCAACATCTCCTTTCACAAAACATATTGTATGCTTTACAGCTTTCATTATACCAGTCTGTCCGCACAACAGCAATACATTTTTATTTTTTGATAAACCATATTTTATGGCTAGCCACCATTTTGGAACAAACCCGTTCATTTTTTGTTCATAAATTCTTTAATATTTTTTCAATTTTATATCATGTTTTAGACATTTCTTTTTCCTATAATATAACTACAACAAAGCAAGCCACAGTTTACTGTTTATTAAATAACTTTTTCATAATAAATGCCAAGGGAACCAGTCCCTTGGCATCCTCCCTTTTAGGGCCAATTATATACCCCCGACTCTGTAAAATACAAAGTCGGGGGCATTGCTTGTCACGATATCTCCAGAGTCGGTGATCAGTCAGCCTTTCCCACAGATCCGAACAACTCCATCTTCTCTTTTACGGTAGCCTTGATCGCCTCTGCGCCGGGAGCTAAGAGCTTACGAGGATCAAATCCCTTGCCCTGCTGATCCTTGCCCTCCTCTATGTACTTGCGGGTAGCCGCCGCAAAGGAGAGCTGGCACTCTGTATTGACATTAATCTTGGCAACGCCCAGGCTGATCGCCTTCTTGATCATATCAGCGGGGATACCTGTGCCGCCGTGAAGAACCAGAGGAAGCTCGCCAGTCAACTGCTGCACAGCGTCCAAAGTCTCAAAGCTCAAACCCTTCCAATTCTCGGGATATTTGCCATGAATATTGCCGATGCCTGCCGCAAGGAAATCTACTCCCAGATCAGCGATAGCCTTACACTCCTTGGGATCAGCGCACTCACCCATACCTACGACGCCGTCTTCCTCGCCGCCGATGGAACCGACCTCCGCCTCGATAGACATTCCCTTGCCGTGAGCTGCTTTCACCAGCTCAGTGGTCTTCTGCACATTCTCCTCAATGGGATAGTGGGAACCGTCAAACATGATGGAGGAGAAACCTGCCTCAATACACTTATAGCAACCCTCAAAACTGCCATGATCCAGATGAAGCGCCACGGGCACATCGATGTCCAGATCCTTCAGCAAACCATTGACCATGCCTACTACCGCATGATAACCGCCCATGTACTTGCCGGCGCCCTCGGATACACCCAGGATCACGGGACTTCTCTGCTCCTTTGCGGTGAGCAGGATGGACTTGGTCCACTCCAGGTTGTTGATGTTGAACTGACCTACCGCATAATGGCCAGCCTTTGCTTGTTTCAGCATTTCTGTTGCAGATACTAACATTTTGCGATACCTCCGTTTATTATATATTTTGTATTTTGAACAGTTTGAACACGGTCTATTATATCATATTGTCCACAAAAAATAAACTGCTATTTTTGTCGCGCCACTCGTATATCGATCCCCTGGCGCACATCCCTAATCTCCACATTTTGATGAGTTCCCCCAAACTCCCCGTCCAGAGTCCAAGCCACTTTCTCCTCCGATCGAAGCGTTATGGAAGACGCCTTGAAACAGTACATGGCATCCGTGTCGATATCCCGATTGAGCAGCGATTTCATAATATTGTTCAATTCCATGGCATTTTTGGGGGTTTTGATCAGCGTCACCTCAAATTCGCCGTCGTCAAGTTTTACATGTTTCCCCGTAATGCGCTTAAAACCGCCCACCGATGAAGAATTGGTGATCATTCCATAGATAAAATCATCCTCTATCACCCGATCCTCACAAGTGATCTTCATGTGGTAGGAACGTATATTGGAGAGAGACTTCACCCCTTCCAACAAATATGCCATATGTCCCAACACGTTCTTGATATCCTGAGCGGTCTCATAGGAGACCTCCGTAAACAGCCCGAAAGCCGCAATATACACGAAAAAATCTTCATTGAACGCACCCACATCGCAGGCAAACTCCTGTCCGTCCACAATGGTCTGCGCCGCGCGCTTCATGTTCTTGGGCAGCGCCAGACTGCCCCCAAAGTCATTGGTGCTTCCCGCGGGAATGTAACCGATAGGCGTGCGGAATCCGCTCCTCATCATGCCGCAGACCACCTCGTCCAGCGTGCCGTCACCGCCGCTGCACACCACCAGATCGTACCCTTTTTCCCTTTCCTGCACGATCTGCGCCGCATCCCCGCACTTTTGCGTGGGACATACCGTGACCAGATAACCTCCCTTGGCAAAAATTTCCAGGATATCAAACAATTTATTCCTGATCTGAGCTTTTCCCGCCTTGGGATTGTACACAAAGAGTATTTTTTTATCAGATAATTGACCCATATTGCTTCTCCCTGCTTCCTGACAATCTGCCGACGCCTGTTTTACAAAAACGGAATCAACAGTGTGCGCTATTGATCCCGTCCTTCCGTAGTACTGCCATACAGGAGAGTTCAACTCTCTCCGTTTAAAAATTTCTCTATGCCTTCCAACGCTGTCTCTTCGTCTTCGCCTTCTGCAGTCACTACCAGTTCTTCGCCCTTGTCCAGATTGAGACTCATCATTCCGATCAAACTCTTGGCATTGACTCGCTTGCCGTTTGCCTCAAGGTAAATCTTACTCTCATATTTGCTGGCCTCCTGCACCAAAAGAGCGATCAATCTTGCCTCCAGGCCACTCTCCAACCTGACTTGAATACTTTTCTTTGCCATAACAGCCTCCTCTTGTTACGCTCTCAGCCTATCCGCAAGCTCACTCAGTTTCCTGAGGCGGTGATTGACACCTGACTTGCCTACCGGAGGATCCAGATACTCTCCCAGTTCTTTTAGAGGAGCGTCCCTGTATTCCAGTCGTACCTCCGCCATCTGACGTAAATTTTGCGACAACTTATCAAGGCCGTAGTGATCTCGGATATACTCAATATCCTCGATCTGCCTGGCAGAAGCATTTACAGTCTTGGTGATATTGGCCGTCTCACAATTAACACGCCGATTGACGGAATTGCGCATTTCCTTGATAATGCGCAGATTTTCCAGCTTCATCAAAGATACGTGGGCCTCACAGATGTTTAGCAAATCTACGATGTTTTCTCCCTCTTTCAGATAGACAACGTAATATTTCCTGCGAAGTATCATCTTCGCATCTATGTCGAATCCCTGTATCACACTCTGTAGCTGCCTCGCTTTATCCTCATCGGTACATACAAATTCCAAGTGATAACTCTTGTGTGGATCGCTTATAGAACCTATACTCAGAAAAGCGCCTCTTAAAAATGCCCTTTGACAGCAGGAATTTTTGATGAGCAGATTGCTGACCGGCTCCTTCAGATTCCCAAGCTTCTGAAATACCTCCTGCATCTGCTCCTCGCTCAACGCGACATCCGTATCTATATTATACGTTTTTTTCAATAATGTAAAGCCTTTTCTCGCAACATCCTCATTTTCTGTCTGAAAACCGATCCTGTAGCCACCCTGCGCATCCCTGCCATATTGTCCGCAGCAGCTCATAATAGCCGCCAATTCCGCGATCTGACAATGTCTGGCAGGACTGATCTGCTTTGCCAGCTCTTGCTTTACTTCCCTTGAAAAAGACATGTCTCTTCCTCGATTCCACTCTTATCTCGCCTGATTCACATCTCTGTGGTACAACTTGACGCCGTAATGTCCCTGCGCCTTCAGACGCTCAAACAGTTCATTTGCCAGCGTGACGCTCCTATGCCGCCCTCCGGTGCAGCCGATAGCAATCACAAGCCTGTATTTTCCCTCCTTGACATAGTTGGGAAGCAAAAACTGTAGCATATCTGTCAACTTGTCCAGAAAAATCTCCGCCTCGGGATATCCCATCACATAGTCCCGCACCCCCTGATCATTGCCGGTCTGATGTTTCAGATCTTCTATATAAAAGGGGTTGGGCAAAAAACGCACATCCAGCACCAAATCCGCATCCACAGGGATCCCATGCTTGAAGCCAAAGGACATCACTGTCACCATCAGGCTGTTATACTCCTCATTCTGCACAAAAATGCGATCCAACTCTTCCTTGAGCTCCCTGGTCAGCAGATTGGAAGTGTCGATCACATAGTCGGAGTCGCTGCGAACCCTCCTCAAAATCTCCCGCTCCCTGCGGACGCCCTCCTCCACTCTGTCATCCACAGCCAGGGGGTGAACACGGCGGCTCTCCTTGTACCGCTTGATCAGCGCATCCTCGTTCGCATCCATAAACAAAATTTCAAACTGATATCCTTTTTGCCGCAAATCGCCCAGCGCACGGGTGATCTCCTCAAAGGATTGATCCGTCCGCACATCCAAGCCCAGCGCCACCTTGCTCACCTCGCTGTTGGGCGTGGAGATCAGCTCCATAAACTTCTCAATCAGAGAAACCGGCAGATTGTCCACACAATAGAAGCCGATATCCTCCAACATCTTTAAAACGGTTCTCTTTCCGCTGCCGCTCATACCGGTCACGATCACAAATCTCATACTTCCTCCAAAAAAGACGACGACGCCCCTCGCTCACAACACCACCGGCTCCATCTCCAATTCCACATCAAACCTCTCCCTCACACGATCCTGTACTTCCCCAATCACATCCAGTATATCCGCCGCAGTGGCATTTCCCATGTTTACCACAAAGCCACAGTGCTTGTCAGACACGCGCGCTCCCCCGATCTGAAAGCCTCGCATCCCCGCGTTCATAATCAGTTCCCCCGCGTAATGCCCCTTCGGTCTCTTGAAAGTGCTTCCGGCGCTGGGGTATTCCAACGGCTGTTTCTCCCTTCTTTTCTCCGCAAGCTCCTCCATCTTACTTCTGATCAGCTCTTTGTCTCCGCGCTTTAACCAAAATACGACCTGTGTGACGATAAAGGGTTGATGTCTGATGGTGCTGTGACGATAACCAAACTCCATGGTCTCATTGTCCAGCGTCAAAAGTTCCCCCTCTCGGTTCAATGCCGTCACCTCCGTGACCACTTGGCTGATCTCGCCGTCGTAAGCTCCGGCATTCATCACCACCGCGCCGCCCACTGTGCCGGGGATGCCGGAGGCAAACTCCAGTCCCGTCAGTCCATGCTCCAAGGCGGTTCTAGCCACTTTGGAAAGGAGCGCGCCCGCCTGCGCGATGATCCGATCGCCCTCCACTCTGATATCGCTCATCTTTTGCCCGATCAACAGCACGATCCCGCGATAACCCACGTCTCTCACTAACGTATTGCTCCCGTTGCCCAGCACAAAGAAAGGCATCTCGATCAGATACAAATATCGCTGTATTCTGCGCAGTTGTTCCTCATTTTCAATCTCGATCATACAGTCCGCGGGGCCTCCCACGCGAAAGGTGGTATGTTCCGCCATCTTTTCCTGCATGTGAATGTTCTCTTTTGGCACATATTCCTGCAATGTCTCTAATACTGCCTCGCTAATCATCGACCTATACTCCCGTCTGCCCTTACCCCATTTTATGAGGCACTGTTCCATATCAGACCTGCCGCCCCATAGATACCGGCATCATTTCCCAAAGAGGCCAGAGCAAATTTCGCCCCTCGGCACGGCTCAAAAGCATATTTCTGAAAGGCAGGCTCAATATATTCCAACAAGATCTCTCCCGCCTTTGACACCCCGCCGCCAATCACAAAAATCTCCGGATTCACCACCGACGCCACGATGGCCAGACCTTTTCCCAGATACTCGCCAAACTGTTCCGCGATTTCCTTCGCAACCGGATCTCCTTCCCTGAGCGCCACAAACAGCGTCTTCGGCGAGATCCTGCTCTGCCGCAAAACGCTCTCCTTATCGTCCCGCTCCAGCCTTCTCCTGATCAGACGCGCGATTCCGGTAGCGGAAGCATACTGCTCCAGACATCCCCTGTTCCCGCAGTTGCAGGCTTCCTTCTCATTGTCCTCTATGTGAATATGCCCGATCTCGCCGCCGGCTCCTGTAGTTCCCGCCAAAATCTGCCCGTCTACGATGATACCGCCGCCCACGCCGGTGCCCAGCGTCACGGCCACCAGGTTGGAATAACCCTTGCCACCGCCCTGCCACATCTCACCAAGCGCCGCCACATTGGCGTCGTTGGCCACTTTCACGGGCAACCCTAAATATTCGCTCATGGTCTTGGCAAGATGTAAGGAACCCCAGCCGATATTGACCGCGCCCCGAACCAGCCGCCCCTCTCTGTCGATCGCCCCGGGAGCGCCGACTCCGACTCCCGCCACGTCATCCTTTGTAATTTCCTTCTCTTTTAACCTTTTCTCAATGCTTGCCGTTACATCCGGCAGGATGGCCGCTCCTGCGTTGTCTGTGACAGTGGGAATCTCCCACTTATCCAACAAAATGCCATCCTTGTCAAACAATCCCATCTTGACAGTAGTCCCGCCGATATCCACACCAAACGCATACTGCTTCATATCTACTCTTCGTCCTCTCTTTTCTGGGTCAAAGAATTTTGTACGCGCGCATACAACTCCTTTGCCGCGTTGTAACCCATCTTTTTCTGACGGTGGTTGACGGCCGCCGACTCACAAATGATCGCCAGATTCCGCCCCGGGCGGATCGGTATATCATGGCACACCACCTTGTTGCCCAAATATTCCGTGTAATTCTCCTCCAGACCCAGCCGGTCATAATCCTTATCTTTATCCCAATCCTCCAGGCGGATGACCAAATCTACCTGCTGACTGTCCTTGACGGAAGAAGCGCCAAACAGAGCCTTCACGTCCACGATGCCGATTCCTCTCAGCTCGATAAAATTCCTGGTGATGTCCGGCGCCGACCCGATCAACGTATCGTCGCTGATCTTGCGCAGTTCCACCACATCGTCCGTGACCAGACGGTGGCCACGCTTGATCAGCTCCAGAGCCGCCTCAGACTTACCGATTCCGCTCTCCCCCGTGATCAGCACGCCCTCGCCATAGACGTCCACCAACACGCCGTGAACGGAAATACAGGGCGCCAGCTTCTCGTTCAGCCAACGGATCGCCTCCGCCATGAAAGCGGACGTAGCCTGCTTCGTAGACAAAAGAGGAATCCCATGAGCGATCGCAATCTGCTTAAAAATGGGATCCGGCATCAGCTCCCTGCAAAAGACAATGGCGGGAATATCATAGGCAAGCAGCTTGGTGTACGCCTCCTGCTTCTGCTCGTTGGTAAAACCTTCCATATAAGAATATTCCACAAAACCGATGATCTGCAGTCGGGACGCATCAAAATAATTGAAATAACCGGCAATCGGCAGCGCCGGACGATTGAGATCCGGCTGGTTGATCTTGATCTTGTCCACGGAGATCTCCGGCGTCAGATTCTCCAGCTTCAAACGCTCAATCACTTTCTTTAACCCTACGCTCGCCATGACATAACCCTCCTAAAATCCGTTTCTTTGATTGTAACACAAGCCTTTTTCATTGTGAATACCGAGTGGCAAAGAATTCCACAATCTCTCGGGCGGCCCTCTCGTTCAGCTCCGGAATCTTGGCCAATTCCTCCACCGTCGCGCTGCGGATATCCGCCAATGATTTGAAATGCCGCATCAGGGCCTTTCTCCTCGCCGGCCCCACGCCGGGAATATCATCCAACACAGACTTAACCTGCACCTTGCTCCGCAGAGACTTGTGATACTCAATGGCAAAGCGGTGGGCCTCATCCTGAATACGGGTGATCAGTTTAAAACCCTCGGAATGAGTGTCGATGGGAAGCTCCACATTGTTAAAGTACAACCCTCTGGTGCGGTGATTGTCGTCTTTTACCATACCGCATACGGGAATGTGAATATGAAGCTCGTCCAGCACCGCTAAAGCGATATTCACCTGTCCCCGCCCGCCGTCCATCAAAAGCAGGTCGGGAAACTTGCTAAAACTGCCATATTGCCTGTCGATCTGCCTTTCCTCCAGTTCTTTGGACTCCTCCATCCCATGCAGGAAACGCCTGGTCAGCACTTCCTTCATGCAGGCGTAATCGTCGGGGCCTGACACCGTCTGAATACGAAATTTACGATAATCGCTGCGCTTCGGCTTCCCTTTCTCATAGACCACCATAGAACCTACATTTTCAAAACCGTTTGTATTGGAAATGTCAAATGCCTCCATCCGGTTCACGCAGGGCAACCCCAGAATCTCTGCGATCTCCTTGACTGCCCCGATGGTTCTGCCCTCCTCGCGCTTGAGCTTCTCCTTGTCCTGACTCAAGATCAATTTGGCGTTCTGCGCCGCCAGCTCCACCAACTTCTCCTTGGAACCAATCTTGGGGACGCGCAGACGTACCCTGCCGCCCCGCCGCTGCCCAAGCCACCGCTCGATCAGCTCTGCGTCCTCAATCTCATATTGCAGCATCAGCTCTCTGGGAATAAAAGGGGTTCCGGCATAAAATTGCTTCACAAAATCCTGTAAAATCTCCGCCTTATCGTTTTCCGGCACATGTGTCATATAATAGTGTTCCCGACCGATCAGCTTGCCATCTCTCACAAAAAATACCTGTACCACCGCCTCGGACGCATCCTGATACAGCGCAATCACATCGCGGTCATCCCCCACGTTGTCAGTGATCTTTTGTTTTTGAGACACCGCCTTGACACTGTTGTACAAGTCGCGATACCTGGCGGCCTCCTCAAACTGCAGCTCCGCAGCCGCAGCCTGCATTTTCTCCTCCAAATCCTTCAAGATCACATTGTAGTTGCCATTTAGAAAATCCAGCGCACCGGCCACTTGCTCTCTGTACTGCTCCTTGCCCACATACCCCTGACAAGGCGCAAGACACTGTTTGATGTGATAATTCAAACAGGGCCGCTCCAACCCGATATCCCTGGGCAGCGCCCTGTTGCAAGTGCGGAGCTGATAGAGCTTGTTCAACAGCTCTATGGTATCCTTGACTGCCGCCGCGCTGCTGTAAGGCCCAAAATATTTGGACTTATCTTTTTTCATAACGCGGGAAAACTGGATGCGGGGATAATCCTCCCCCAAAGTTACTTTGATATAGGGATACGTCTTATCATCCTTTAAAAGCGTATTATATTTCGGCGAGTGTTCCTTGATCAGATTATTCTCCAACACCAGCGCTTCCAGCTCGGAATCCGTGACAATGTATTCAAACCTTGCAATCAAAGACACCATCTGGTCGATTGCCGGCCCCCTGCCAATGTTTTTGCGAAAATAAGACCGCACACGGCTGTGCAGATTGACCGCCTTTCCCACATACAAAATGGAATCGTCCTTGTCCCGCATAATGTAGACTCCCGGCTCTTTGGGGAGCTTTTTTAATTCTTCCTCAAAATCAAACATACTATCCTCTATTTTATCATTTTCCTTCATGGAAGAATGGGAGTGTCGCAAAATGGGTTGTGGCTTATCCCTTTACGACACTCCCAAATAATCATTTGGTCTGTATTTACTCCAATCTGCCGTTGGAAAAACGTCCCACCGGAGAACCGGTATCCTCGGGTTTTGCGGCATCATCCGACTTTGCGGTATCCTCGGAGTTTGCGGCTGCTTCCGACTTTGCGGCATCCTCGGAGTCTGCGGCTGCTTCCGGCTTTATGGTATTCCCAAAGTTTGCGGCTGCTTCTTGCTTTACGGTATCCTCGAAGTTTACCGTATTCTTGCGCTCCTCGGGTTCTTCCTCGGCCTTCTTCTCAGCAGTACTGCTGTTCTGCTCCAACACACTGATCCGTTCCCCTTTCTCCTCTTTGGGATCCGGCAAACCCTTCTCCCGACGGAAGATCTCCATAAACTCTTTTCCGGTTATCGTCTCCTTCTCGATCAAAAACGCCGCCAGTTTATCCATCAGCTCTCTATTCTCACGAAGCAGCACCAGAGCTTTCTCGTAACTTTCTTTGATGATGGCGACCACCTCTGCGTCGATCTCCGCCGCAGTTTCGTCGCTGCAAGTGAGGGAAGCTCTGCCTTCCAAATACTGACTCTCCACGGTAGCCAGTCCCACCAGGCCAAACCGCTTGCTCATACCGAATCTGGTGACCATATTGCGGGCGATCTCCGTAGCCTTCTCTATATCGTTGGCGGCTCCTGTCGTCACCGTCTCAAACACCACTTCCTCCGCAGCGCGTCCGCCTACCAGGCTCACCAGCATATCGCGAAGCTCCGCCTCGGTATTGAGATACTTCTCCTCCTCCGGCACATGCATGACATAACCCAGCGCTCCCATGGTGCGGGGAACAATGGTGATCTTCTGCACCGGCTCGGAATTTTTCTGTAAAGCACTGATCAGCGCGTGCCCGACTTCATGGTAGGAGACGATCTTCCTCTCCTCCTTGCTCATAATCCGATCCTTCTTCTCCTTGCCCACCAATACCTGCTCCACAGCATTGAAAAGATCCTGCTGATTCACATACTCGCGCTCTTCCTTGGCTGCATTGATCGCCGCCTCGTTGATCATGTTGGCCAGATCGGAACCCACCGCGCCACTGGTAGCCAGAGCGATCGCATCCAGATCCACCGTCTCATCCATCTTCACATCCTTGGAATGAACTTTCAGAATCTCCACTCGACCCTTCAAATCCGGCTTATCCACAATAATACGCCTGTCAAATCGCCCAGGACGCAACAGAGCCTTGTCCAAAATCTCCGGACGGTTGGTCGCCGCCAAAATCAAAATACCTTTGGAACCGTCAAAACCATCCATCTCGGAGAGCAACTGATTCAAAGTCTGCTCGCGCTCCTCGTTGCCGCCGCCATACTTGGAATCACGGCTGCGCCCGATGGCGTCGATCTCGTCTATAAAAACAATACAGGGGGCGTTCTTGTTGGCCTCTTTAAACAGGTCGCGCACACGGCTGGCGCCGACACCCACATACAATTCAATAAAATCAGAACCCGTCAGAGAGAAAAAGGGAACATGCGCTTCACCCGCTACCGCTCTCGCCAAAAGCGTCTTACCTGTGCCGGGAGGGCCCACCAACAGCGCTCCCTTAGGGAGCTTCGCCCCTATTTTGGAATATTTCCCCGGATTGTGCAGGAAATCCACGATCTCCACCAGGGACTCCTTCGCCTCATCCTCGCCTGCCACATCCTTAAAAGTGACGCCGGTCTCTTTCTGCACGTACACCTTGGCATTGCTTTTCCCCACGCCCAACGGTCCGCCGCCGCTTCCCATCTTGCGGAAAAAAAAGCCTGCCACAAGCCAAATCAATAGCACCGGCAAGATCACCGTGATCAAAATCTCCATAAACAGTCCGGAATTATTGTTGATCACACGCTTTGCCTCCACACCCTGGGCCTCGAGTCTTTCCATCAGGGTGTCCATGCTCTCCATCAGCAGCGTAGTGTACTCTCTATTGGCCTGCGCCTGCAATGCGCCAAGAGGATAATAATAATTGTAGCCGTCCGTACCGTCCGCACTGTCAGCCTCCGCCCGCTTCAAAGTCGCCGTGATCTGGGCGCTCTCCACATTGACCTCCACGGACTCGATCAAGCCGCCATCCAAATCCTGCAAAAACTGCGTGTACTCCACCTCCTGAATACCGGTGTTGCCGCCAAACAGAAGATTATAGAACATAAAAGTAACCATCACAGCGCTCAATCCCGCCAAAATCAGCATCATAATATTCGGCCGTCTGGGAGGCTGTCCGTTTCCGCCCGGGCCGCCGCGCCCGTTGTTACCGCGGTTTCCATTATTATAACCCCCGCCATTGTCGTACTGGTTCATCTGATTATCCATAGTCACTCCGTTTCTATCATTTATCTCGTCAATAATCAACTTATTTCCATATATCAGCTTTTTATGCGAGTCCATTTTATTATAGAGATTATGGACTCATAAATCAATAGCATAAATGTGAAAAAAGAGTGATATGTCTAAAAGATTTCTTAAAAAGTATCATTCTGATTATATACGGTTCTCTTTTTCTCATACAGCTTTGCCCATTTCAACATGCCGTTGGAACCGCTCTTTTTATTGTAAAGAGTCAGCATAGCCTCCGCATAACCCATGGATCCGGCCTTACGCTCTTTTGCGATACGTCCGATTTCTCTGGGAGAAGAGCGTCCTACCTTTTCTACAAACATCTCATCTTTCAAACTATCTTCATAAGCAACAACCAAATACGCAACACCGCGAAGAAAATTGCTGGTCAACGACTCCGCATCTCCCTCCCAAGTAGCGATACACAGGCGCAGACTACGCTGCAGAATTGTATAACCGTATTTGCGGTACAAATCTTCCAATGTGGCGACGCAACAAATACACCCCGGTTTACTGCTTCCGCTGACACGCAGGTCAAAGGACTCTACCAACGCTTTAATGATCAACTGTTCATCATTCCCCGCTTCAATATTTGCCACAAAAATTTCATATGGGAGCAGTTTTTTGACGAATCTCTGCTGATTGGCAAATATATCCGCTTCCTGCACATACTCCAGATCATCATAAACCATACACCATACCGGCGTATCGCGAGAACCTGAGACAAGAGCAACAATCTCTATAGTATGCTGCCCATTAAATACATAATTTGTACCATGCCGACGACTGACCTTTACCGGATTGATTTGACAGAGATCAAAATTCTCAGCAGCTCTGCGAATATGATCCTGAGAAAGATGCCGTTGGTAATCCTGATTGGATACCAAATTTTTAATTGGAATCTGCTCAAAGTGAACATTCGGTACATAAGGATTTATTTCCATATCAATGCACCTCCTTCAAGGCACTGAACATTGTTTGTATTGCTTTCTCTAATCGATACAGTTCTTGTTCCAACTGCTTTCGCCCTTTTGATGTCAACAGCGCAAATTTTGCGGCAACTCGTGTCCGGTCGATGAAACTAACCCAAGAAGGAATTGTCAGTGCAAGACTATTGATTTCAGCATCCGGATCAAAAGCCGGCATATCTTTAATACTGATCGCCCCTACCGTTTCTTTCGTCGCATCGACAGTTCTTTTCACATTCACACTTTTCCTCGATGCACTCAACAATTTTGTCACTTCCCCCTCCGTTTTTCCATAACAGACCATAACATCCTCCATCGATATTTTCACCTTACCGGCAAGAATCTGATTTACCGTCTCTGGTTGTATGTATGCTATATAATCTATAGCCTGTGCATATATTGAATACCTCGTAACAGAATATTGATTCAGATGATATTCTTCCGCAATCCGCTCTTTTGTTTGAGCAGCGCTGCTTTCATAAAATTTCCTACCTTTAGGAAGATCCCTTCGGGCACGTTCCTTGAATCGATCTGTACCAGCGGCATTATGTGCCCCAACAATGATATCAGCATTGTATCTCTTTCCTATTAGATATCGGCGCTGATTTTCCGGTAAATATCTAACGCTCAACTCATTCTGACAAACAAGTGATATAACCTCCTCCCTGACTCGGAAACTAATATTTTTCATTTTAAATCCAATACCATGCGCCATACAAATGTTGTATTGTTCAAAACCCTGAATAATGTAACCGTACCAGACTACGATAGGCTGACAGCAGCCGCTCTGCAAAATCTGTTGTTCCAGTACCTCACATTCTTCCTGACTATAAGGAAATACTAACCGTCGAAATTCCGGATCAATCTTTAAACTATAACCTTCTTCTGTCATATTACCGCTTCCTTTCCCAATTCCTCTGCCGCAGACATATCAAATTGAATTAACAACCCATCCTGAATACAGACTCCATACAGTCGATATTTTCCGTCTTCATTCCAATTCGGACAGATACTGCCAAGCTGCCGAATCAGAATTTTACCATCACCTCGCCACTTCATTGTTATAACAGTCTTTAATCCCAAAAACTGTATATCCGTCAAAAATATTGATCTGCAACTGCCTGCGATGTTCTTCCACCGGCAAACCAAATTGATTTTGCCATTCCAGTGGAAAGATCGGCGTGCGACCATTCCTGATTTTCCCACTCGCCTGCTGAATACGCTGATATACCTCTGTCGCTGTCAAGTCAAAAATATAAAGTCGTTCACTGTTAGCAGCAATAAGTTTCCCTAATAATTTATAGCGATACGTGGGATTCCACTGCATCATCTCCACCAACTTAGCATAAAAAATTCGACAAGTAATCTGTTTGGGTTTGCGTTTTCCCGTATTGCTGCACCACCGAAAAGAATCTTTTTCATCCTCCTTACAAGGACGCACTACAAGTTTCTTAGTCTGTTGATTAATCAATATCTGAATATACTCCACAGTCGGCATCCGATTTAAGCAAGCCGTATTAACATAAACCCTACTGTCACAAAAAGTAATCGTGGGCTCAAAAGTATGGGCAAAAAACTCACCTCGAACAACCTGATAACCCTCATAACTAAAAGTTTCTTCTGCTATTTTCTCTTCTGTTTCCATAAATTATCATTCCTCCTTTTGCAATTCTCTCATAAGCTGCAGAATATCTTGCTCAATATGTTCTTTCGAACGCGGCTGTGGCTCACGACCATAATAAGCATTTCCCTGATCTGTCACATTCCACAGACCGCTATTGTCTATACCACTGCCAAGAGACGTCTGCGTGTGCTGATAAAATTCACTGCCAAAACTTTGCGCCCACGGCAGCGGATAAGCAACTATCTTTTCTTTATAGCCGGACATATTTATAGGCGCAAACTCTGATTCCAAAAGATTGTTATCCTCGCAGAATTTTTGAACCTTCTCAGCCGGTATCAAAACCACTGTTTCATGTAAATCAAATAATAACACCGTTTCACTGCCTTTCTGACGGCGAATGCCCGTAACCCGATAACGATATTCAACGTTCCATCTAAACAATTCAAATAGTGTTGGCAGAAATGCCGCTCCTGTAATCATTTTTGGATAATATTTTATATTAGCAGCAGTTGCCCATTTTATAGAGCTTCGAATTTCTTTTTTACTGGGACGAACCGCTAATTGATGCAGCCGCGGATGAATCAACAGTTCCACATATGGCACATTGTCCAGCTTTTGCAGGGCATCTATTCCAAACTTCATGCCATCTATAGAAAGTGTCACGCTGATTTTCGAGCCCTCATTAAAAAATTCCGTGCGTGCAATCTCATATCCGCGGAGATCCAGATCACCATTTTGAGGATTCACTATAATATTATCCATGGAACTGATTTCCTTTTCAGCTTCCGCCGATGCAATTCTATAGTCTTCTGCGTTAAAGGACGCCCACCTTGGATTGATAATGACAAAACCTTTCAAGGCTCCTTCCGGAATCACATGCAGTTCCGGTATACCGCTTCCGCCATATTTTGCATTGCTGATTTTTCTTTGCACTGCAACGTAGTCCTCTGGCGCGATAATCGCTTCATGATGATTAGGCTGCCTATACTGATTTCGGTCACCACAATTTTTGCGTGTCTTATGGTCAAGATAGCTGGGGGTAAACGTTTTGTGCGCCAACACCTCCCCGCAATGCCTCTCATTCTGCAAAACACCTAATACAGAATTGCTGCTCCAAGTTATATTTCCCCTTTTGGTTGGCTGCTCCAGTTTGGTCAATACATTTGCAATCTGCTGAGTCGAGTATCCATACAAGTACATAAAAAAGATCAAACGAACTGTTTTTGCCTCTTCTCTGTTGACAACCAAGTTTCCAGTTTCATCCTGATCATAACCTAACAACGGCGGTGTCATAAAAATTCCATGAGAAAAGCGCATTTCATATGATGCGTTCATGCTGGTACTTTTTACATGAGATTCTTCCTGTGCCATAGCCGCAACGAAAGACAAACTCATTTCTGACTGTGGGTTTAAGGTAAAAATCTGTTCGTTCTCAAAAAGTACTCCTATCGGTGGAATCCGTTGTTTCAGCATATTTACAATTCCAATGCAATCTACAATATTACGCGAAAAACGGGAAACACCTTTGGTAATGATCATATCAATTTTGCCATCCCTACAGTCTGCAATCATTTGATTAAAAGAAGTCCTGTGCTGCAGCGAAGTTCCGCTGATCCCTTCATCCGCATAAATATGAACCAGTTCCCAATTCGGAAAACTACTGACATATTTCTCGTAATAGTTTTTCTGTAATTCATATGAAGATGTCTGTCGTGGATCATCTGTAGAAACTCGCGCGTAAACCGCTACTCTTCTGAATACATTGTCATCATATAAACCCTCTACAGGCTTCGCGGGGATCACTTCCAATAAGCCAGGGTCAATACCTTGATAGCGTGACCTTATTCTGGATTTTTGTGCGTCAACATTACCATCGAAAAATTCTGCCGCTTTCATAAAAATACCACTCCTATACTACAAGTTTTATATTTGCAATTTCAAAATTTTAAATGAAATCTCTATAGTAATTTTATAAAATTACTCTCAGTAATTCCATGTACTGATGGTCAAGAAAAATTGACCATCAGACCAATAAATTGACGGGAGGCGTTCAAATGAAAATTGATTACATTGCTATCGGTCTGCGTATCCGAAAATTGCGTAAACAAAAATTTTGGACACAGGAAAAGTTGTCCGAAAAAGCCGAAATCGCACCGGACTATCTCTGTCGGATTGAATCCGGTAAAAAACATCCCAGTCTGAAAACAATATTACTAATTGCCAACGCGCTGGATACCACTGTGGATGATTTACTGAGAGATATACAAAAAAAGAAAGGGTTTGCTATAGAAAATGAAGATCCATCTCTGCTTATAGGATGTACAGAAATTCAAAAACGTATTATAATATCAATATGTCGTATTATAAAAGAAGAAATGTCATGATGAAAGTCCGTCGTGTGAAAGCATAAGTATATAATTTTCAAAAAATTTCACTGGTTTTTACAGAAAATTGTGTATAATAAAAATAGGAAATATCACAAGCTCATTTCCAGTAAAATACAGATGAGATTTTTGAAAAAAACAGTAGATTTTTTTGAAAAATTGTGTATAATATATTCAGAGGTACATTCTGCCTCTGAAAGATTGTTCTTTCACACTTGTATAAGTGTTTTTGGCTGACGAGGCCGCATTTGAAAGGATAATTTGACCGACGAGGTCTCTCTGGGCAACCAGAGTAGGGTATGGTTAGTGCCATACCCTTTTTTATCCATAAAGAAGGGGAGTAACATATTGAAAGAATATCTGAAGGCACAAAACAAGACAAACGAGACAGTCCTGAGAAATGTATACAGTCCTGACGAACTTAGCCGCTTTTCCAAATCAGATTACCGGTGGGCAGATAATAGGGCCAAGCCTTTCCGGCACAAAGCAGTGAAGAAGGGGGAAATATACCAATTTGAGTTTGGGAAAAACTATATCCCTGAGATGTCCTATGAACACAGGGGACTGGTGATCGGCGTGAAGCAGAAACTGCTCTATGTACTCCCAATCTTTTCCTATGATCCACTTAAGCATCCGGATGTTTACCACCCTATTGACCAACCGGATTCCAAAAGCGATATGTTCCTGCTTAAAAACAGTGAATTTTCATTCATCACGCATGATTCAGTGTTAAAACTGAATGATATCCGGACTGCCAGCGTAAACAGGATTCTTTACCAACAAAGCGGGCGAATCCCGCCATCGTCTGATACATACAAACAAATAGAAAAGCTTGTACTGCAAAAGTATTTTCCCAGCTTTTATTATGATTATGAACAGAACCTTCAAGCAGTCGCATCCTTAAATGAACAGCTCAAAGAAGCGGCAGATCATAACAATATATTGAAAGCCGAAAACAAACAGCTTAAAATAAAATTGGAAACTTTACAAAATCAGATTACAACATCAAAGACAAATTAGCAAAGATTTCTCCCGTAGGCTGTGGGAAAACCTCCATAAGTACCATCTGTATAGACTTTTCTTCAAAATGAAACTTCTCCCTATGCAACATTCATCATACTCTGCCAAAATCTCATTATGATACAATGGCACAATACTGCCATCAAGAATTGCCCGCAGCACCTTTACCGTCGCCGCATCACTATTTTTTTGATAGGAGAGCAGATATAAAAACGCAAGCAGGTACGATTTATGAATTATACAGTAATAATATATTGTTCCTTCAGATCATTCATTCTGTTATGCTCAATAAGACATTCCTTCTGTAATCTGCCCACCACAATACCAGGTGCAATCTCCAACAATCTGGCAAAACTACGGATGCTCTCAGCCGAAAAATCGCCTTTACTTATAAAACTTTCATAATATTCTACCGGTATTAGAGTATCCTTTGACCATGCATCAGCATTTTTTTCATCCTGCTCTGTCGTACCATTTGGCTGATCAATATGCCTGAGAAAAATATGCGCCAATTCATGAAACAGACTAAACCAAAACTTATCAGCATCTTTTCCTCTCGCGGTCAATCCCATAACAATTTTATTGCCATCCATAAAAGTGGCCCCCTGCAAAAAAGATCCTTTCAAGTGCGGCAAAAATACTAACGCAATGCCACAATCTGCCAATAACCCCTTAAGTTTTGGGCAAAATTCATCTGGATTCAAAATGGTCATCTTGCGAATCTCAGGTAATATCGAATTCAATTTTTTAATATTTATAGACGCGGTTTCTATATTCCGCGCCTTAATCTTTGCTTCTTGCGCCCAAGCCAATAATGCCAAATCCCCTTTTTCCGTAATAGCAAGTCTTCTGCACGCAACTCTTGTAATCTGATTATTTTCAAGCAACGAAAGTCTTACTACTTCAAAATATCTTCTTAAATTTACTACCTTCTCTTTTGCAACTCGCGTTTCCAGAACCCATCCGTATTTTGCCATCTCGCTATAAGGAAGCTGCTTTGCCAAAGCTTCATCCTCTTCCATTGCATTTTCAACTTCTACTTTAATCAGCTTTTCTCTATATATCGCTTCAAGATTATTCCAAAATCTCGCAGGAACTCCGAGCACCATTTCAAGTTTGACAGCCATCTCCGGAGTCAACTGAACATCTCCGTTAATAAGTTTACTGATATGCTTTTCTGACATATCCAGCCTTAGAGCAAATTCTTTCTGACTCATTCCTCTATCATTAAGCTGCTCTTTGATTGTCGCTCCCGGCGGTGTAGCAATAAAACTCCGACTCTTCACCATGGTGCCACCTCCTCTATTGCCCTTTTCTGTCGCCTTTAAGCGAATGACATCTGCCAATGTGATTATCCATCATCATCTCAACAGTATCTACAGCCAAAATTTCATCTATGCGCATCTGAATCTTTTCAGACATTTCTTTGCCATATGTTTTTTCTGCCTTCGTGGCATCTGTGCATATTTTCCTAAGCTTTTTAGTTTTATATTTTATCTCCATTTTACACCTCTCCGCATTTACCTTGGAGGTAAATTCACATTATCATAAATAGTACATTTTGTCAACAGATGCTTTACCTGTGAGGTAAATTGATTTAAAAGAATACCGAAGTTAATCCTTCAGTAATTGTGGAAAGATCAACTGCGGCATTATGACCTCGTTAAAGCAGATCTGAGCTCGGCCCCTATATTTATTGTCTTTTATGCAAGAGAACTGAACGCGCTGGTCACTTTTGCAGACGGAAGCAAAAGGAACCTTATCCCGTTAAAAGAAGTATCGTTTAAAAAACAGAAAAAATTCGTTCCCCGAAATACTAACAACAGGAGAAACTGAAACACCTCTTATACGGAAATAACACAGGTTTTAGTAATGCTTGCTTTACACAGCAACTTTTCAAGTTGAAGTTCTCTGATTGCATTAGAAAACTAATTTTGGGTATCTTCACAGATGCAAAGTTGGTTTATCATAAGGTCAGTACCTTTTCTTTGTATAGTTTATATTGTGGTGATCTTATTATACAAAAAATTAGGTGCTATTTTAACGTCAACACACCTATTCATTACATTTTTTACTTGATAATGCAAACGTTTTCACTAATTTGGGCAGTAGAAAGTTAATACATAACATTTATATATTTTCTTTTCCAAACCTTGCAGATGTCTTTGCTATCTTTAACTCGTGCTCTGCAAACATCTGCCTTTCCAGTTCATAAACTTTTCTTTTACCAAGTCCTAAGTATTCTTGAATTTTTTTATTAAATTTATCTTTTTCTTCCTGTTGATATTTCCTTAATTTCCCCAACTCAATTGTTCCTACAATAATATCATCTCTATCTCCTCCCTTTATTTGTATAACATTTCTATCATTTCTGCCATAAGGTCCCGTTATTCTTGAATCACCATAAATTGATGTGTTTGCTTGAACAATAAACACATGCAAATCTCTAGCAGTTGTTTCAATTATATTCGCAAAATAAGACGTATCTCTATTATGTTCTGGTGTAAAAATTATATCCACCTTATCCTTATATAAACTTCTAGCCACAATATCTGTAAACTCATAACATAAAAAAATACCATAATCTATACCATCACAATTTACCACTTGATAAACAGGCTTTGCTTGGTTAATACATCTGTATTTTTCTATGGCTAGCAATTCACGCTCCATAGGGGCATAGTCATTCTTTTCTCGCACTAATAAAACAGCATTTAAATAACGTCCTGTTTTAACGGGTGCAAATAATGCAACATTATTATAGGCCTGCCCATTATATGTAACATATTGTAAACCTGAAATTACTGTAATTCCACTCTTTCTTACAAACGCCAAAACTTCTGATATCCATTGTAATGGCATATAAAATTCTGGAAACACCAAAAAATCTACTTTATCCCTCCCATCCATATAGGTTCTGTTCATAAATGCAATAAGATCTAATCTATTCAACGTTACATTTTCAGCACACTTTAAGCCAAAACAACATCTCTTTGTATCTAGCTTGATATTTGCAATCGCAATTTTTACATTTCCTTTTGTGCTATTCACATCACCCAATTTTATTTTTTGTAAAATGTAACCTTGATTTTCTATATTATCAATCGAAATTGCTATATGATCTACCGTACTCTTGTTAATTTGATTAACATAATAAAAATAGTCCTCTATGTAATTTAATTTATCCTCTACCGTCCATTTATCTGTATTCTGATAATAATTTCCACCTTTAGTACATTGTCTCAAAAATACAAATTGATATATTTCATCCAAATTAATAAACCTAGGAGACAATTTTGATTTTTGACTATTTTGTATCATCAACTTCATATCACGTATTTTATCTGGAGATATACTCGTCAAATCACAATTTTCATCTAAATTATCAGAATAATTAATCAACGGAAATGATACCAAATAATGATTAAATAAATTCGCTTTTCTTAATTGAATAGCAAGTTTAACAATCTCTTTGTTTTCCTTTTTACTAAACTTTGGATATAATGCTAAAACAGTTGCTGCACATATATCAAAGTGTTGTTTCAAATCTCTTTTTAATATTGCCACAACGTTTCTTTTTTTCCCTTTTTTTAAATCTTCAATCCGATCCGCTGTCAACTCCTTAATTGCACTTCTTATATTATATTCAAATTGTTTCCAAGCATTTCGATTTGTATCCGCTGTTAATAAAAAATAATACATTGCATTTATCCAATTACTTGAATATTCCAAAGCTTTGCTCCCTGTAAAAAACCTAAGAATACTGTCACCTTCCTTTTGTCTTCGTATTTTCTCATCTCTTGTAATATACTGTTTCTTAATCCTATTATTTATAACAACTTGAGACATGTGCCATCCTAATTGAAATTTATCAATTTGTACTTTACCAATATCTCTGATTTTTGTTTCTGTTCCGATCCCTGTTTTTGCATATGCTGCTTCTTCAAAGTCTACTATACTTAACTCTGTTTCAGGTATAACATTCATTTGACTCGGATACGTAATAGCTTTTTTCATTTGATCAATCAACACTGGCGAATCATTTTTGTCAAAATAAATCATTTTAACTTTTTCTTTTTGAATAAATAAAGTTGATAAATTACAAATTGCATATCTGTCCCCTTTTATATATTCCAAAATATGATTGTCTTCAACTAAATATTTATCAAATGCCGTTCTGTCGCTAACATTTCGTTCGTCTCCTGATACGTCTATGACAATAATAATATCATCAACATATCGACCATAATGCAATACCTTAGGATTATCTTTTAGCATTTTATCAAAATCGATCATGTAAATATTTGCTAAGAGCATTGAGCTAAATAATCCAATTGGTAAAACATATTCTTGCTTCTCTATTTCTTGTTTAACTATACGGTAATCTCTAATAATATTTGTATATCTTTCAAATATTTTTTGAATAATCTTTGTAAGAAAAATCAATTCTTTATATCGAGAATCTTCTCCGAAAATATCATCTAATATTGTAAACTTCCAAAAAACAGAATAAAAAAAACCTTTAATATCAAGAGAAAACAATATCTGACTTTTGTTCAAATAAAATTTTTCTTCTACAGTCCTTATTGCATCATTTTTCCATTTGCAGTACTGCGGAAAGTAAATTTTAAACAACTTATTTTTGCTAAAATTGATCGAGTCTAAATAGTCTTTTTGATTATTATATAAAACATAGTTATCAATACAATTTCCATAACATTCTGAAGATATTAATTCTTTTTCAAATACCAATTTTCCTATCAAAACCGTCCAAAGAGCATCCAATAAATGCAATTCTATTGGCATATCAATGAAAAAATTTACTTTATTTACACTTTTATTCTCTCTCAAATTTCCTGTTATAAATAAGTCGTTATTTTCTTCTTTATTTATAAATGATTTGGGCATAATATAGAAATTTATTTTCTCAATCCAAGCATTTATAGATTTACTATTTTCCATCACATTCGGATAAGCCAATATTTTAGCCAACTTATCAATAGTGTTTAACATGTGTTGATAATCATATTCTAACTTTGCAACCTTTTGCTTCATAAAAACAAAATTCTTATTATAATGATAATAACTTTTTACTTTTTTATATGCACCTAACAGCATCTCCCTATTTTTTTCTAAATCGTTAAACATATCCACTCTTCTTTCTTTTATCCATATGCCAATTCTATATCACCAAAAAATTATATTATTTTGTGAGATAAATTGCATACTTTCGTTTTGCATTTGAATAAGCATCTGTGCATCTTACTACAACAATAAGGCTCATAGTAAGACACAAAACTAAAACTTATATGTTAAAATTAGCTCAATAAATTTAAACTTGATATAACAAAGATCCATATTTTATTTTTACTATCCTACATACGCATCTCTCTAATATTTCTCATCTTTATTGGAAACTTTACTATGCTTCCCTTCTTCCCCTTTCCACATACCTCCTCCTATAATACTCCATCGTTCTATACTCCAGCACATCCCCCATATGCCACTTCAACGCCTCATTCTCAACCCACTCTCTCAGCTCTTCCCTGATCGCGAGCGCATAACCCTCCTTCTCGACAAAGAACCCTTTTCCCGATGCCTTTAAAAACCGGATCGGCATTGTCTTTGCCTTACTCAAATGCTGCTTATCGGTCATGTTTTTATAGTTTTCATAAAAAATATTCTCCGAAAAATCCTTCCAGTTTGTTCCTGTGTCAAAGAACTCTTTCCAACTCCTCAAGACATCCTCATCTGTGATCTCCAAGCGAATGTCGCCATGATTATAAAAACTATACAAGATAGGCATTTTATACACCTTTTGCATATCTGTTGTCTCAATAACTGCAATAAACTCACGCCCCATTCCCGCGTATAATAGCCCTTCTTCCGCTGAAAGCTCACCCAGCTCATATAGAAAATCCAGATATCTGCGAAAAGGATTTTCCTTTGCATGAGTCATACAATACTGGTATACCTCATCCTCCATATAAGTAAACAGCTCCATTCGAGTAGGAACCTTCCCTTCCATCAATTCTTTAACTCGATAATATTCCTTAACGATCCTCTCCTTCATAGACAATGATTTCCGTTCCAACTCCTTGAACAAGTCGATCAAACGCATATCAAAATCTACAATACAATCATCAGGATACTCTATACTGCCAGAGTCACAAAACCTCCTTTCACTTAGAGTACTTCCACCGCCCAGCAATAGAGAAACCCTTCCCGCCTTTTCATAATTTCCAATAAAGTCCAGAACATTTAAGTATTCCTTTCCTCTGTAAGTGCGGAGTCCTCTTCCCAACTGCTGCAAAAATACAATCGGCGATTCGGTAGGTCTGAGAAACATAACCATATCCAACGAGGCAATGTCCAGTCCCTCATTAAACATATCAACCGAAAAGATCACCTTGATCTCACCATTCTTCAATCGAGCGACTGCCTTATCCCTGTCTTCCGAAAAAGCGCCCTCTGCATTGCTGTACACGGCTGCCGCCGGAATCCCGCGCACACAGAACTGCTCTGCCATCTCCTCTGCATGTTGCCTGGAGCAGCAAAATCCCAAAGCTCTCTCCGAACGATACTTTGTATAATATTTATAGACCAGCTCATATCTTTCGGGATTGTGCCTATAAAGTTCCGTCAACGCCTTTTCTTCATAATGCCCCTTTACCAGATGCAGGCCGGAATAATCCGTCTCATCATAAATTCCATAATAGTGAAACGGCACCAACATTCCCTTGTTGATCGCTTCTTTCAGAGAGATCTCATAAGGCACATTATAATCACACAGTTCATATATATTTTTACCATCCATACGCTCCGGCGTTGCCGTGAGTCCCAACAGGAATTTCGGTTTAAAGTAATTTACAATATTCTTGTACTGCTCGTTGACCGCATGATGAAATTCGTCTATGACAATATAATCAAAATAATCTTCCACAAAATACTCGCTCTTTAAATATTCTTCCCTGCCGAGCGTAGACACGGAAGCAAATATGACCGACTTGTCCGTCTCCTTCTTTTTGCCATAGAAAAACCCATAATCTTCCGAGTTTCGCACGTTTCTAAAAGATATCGCCGCCTGTTTTAAAATTTCCTCCCTGTGTGCAACAAAAAGCACCCTCTTGTATTTTGCAGAATCAAAGGCTGCAAGATAGGTCTTGCCTACGCCGGTTGCCGCCTGTACCAACCCTTTCGCGGCTCCTTCCATTCGACTATCTTCCAGCGCATACAACGCTTCTATTTGTGCTCCTCTTGGTTGAAAGAGCGCTTCCACCCTATCATCTTCCTCTCGGGTGTCATATCTTGCCAAATCCTTCGCCACAGCCGGTCTGTGCCAATTTTTTGAATATCTGCGTAATTCCTCATCATCTATCTCTATAGAGTGTCCAAAAAATAAATCTTCAAAGGCCTCATAAAACAACAAAAAATTCTTTTTATCCGCTATGCTGCTAAAACGATAATTCCACTCAATCCCCGATGTCAACGCACTTCTGGAGACATTAGAGGAGCCAATATATATTTCGCTCATATCTTTATAGTGAAATATATAAGCCTTAGGGTGAAACGATCTGCCTTTCTCCCCATAAAAGCGCAAGTCCACGCGATTCCCCAATTCCTTTTTGATCAGGCAAAGAGCGGAAGGCTGTGTGATTCCCAAGTAATTTCCCGTGAGCATCCTCACCTTGACCCCTCTGTCCAAGGCCGCCTTCAAGTCCTTTAACAGCATCCTGACCCCCGATTCCATCAAAAAGGACACAATGATGTCAATTCTCTCGGCCTTCTTCATACTCATTTTTAATTGATAATACAGAAACCGCCCCTGATCTCTGCCTCCGGTCATCACATCCGTCGGTTCGACCATCGTATTTTCAAATGTAATCTCTCCCAGCTCCCGTTCTCCTTCTTCTACTCTTTCCGCAGGATCAAATTGAGCCATCTCTCTTCTCCTCTCCCTGGACGCACATCAGATGTGACCCATTGTTCCTCAATTCTCAGGTTTTCCACATCTTCCATCAACTTCAAAAAAGACACTTCTGTCATATCTGTAAAATACCGCCCATTTCTCTCCCCCTCAAAATCTCCATACTTAAAAGAAGTATAAATAATCCCCCGATCCTTCAACGCACACGCCATCTTCCGCATCACTTCCGAAAGCTCCTGTCTCCGCAAATGCAGGATGGAAGAACAGGCCCAGATGCCATCATACCGATCTGTCTCATCCAACTCTTCAAATAACATGTGCCTCACGGGAATCCCCGCATATTCGCTGGCAATCTTGCACAACTCCTCAGAACCGTCCGCAGCCTCCACCAGATATCCTCGATCCAGAAAATACTTTGCGTCTCTCCCCGAACCGCATCCAAAATCCAAGATTCGTGCGCCTCGGGACAGCTTGTCCGCAAAACGTCTCTGCATAGATTCAAATTCTACGGAAACAGTCGCAGCGGCAAACTCTTTCGCGTTCTTGTTATAGTATTCCAAGGTATTCTCTGCCTGCAATGCGCCACCCACTTTCCATTATTCAACCAACTTATTTAACATTTCCACAATTTTCTCTTTCTCGCCGCTACCATTTGTCTTAAATCGCAATAGCGGAATTTCATACAATTCCATTATATGATCCTTTAACAGATCACGTGAAGCTTGTACAGTACCTTTTTTGTGATATTCATATCCATCAACTTCAATCGCTAATACAGGCTTTTTACTAATTCTATTGTATATCAGAAAATCTATATGAGTAGCCGGATTCATCACATATTGACATTCTCGCTCACTTAATAATTCCAGATTCTTAATTAACATATTCATCGGAAAATGGCATACAACATCTAAACTTGAATATTTATTTTCGATAATAATTTCATCTATTAACGAGTACATAAGATTTTCCGAATCATATTCCGATATCTTTTTGTGCTTCATTAAATACGTTTTTCTTTCCGAATAATATTGCTTATAAAGGTAATCAAAAATCGAATTGATCTTGCTATCAACGACTTCAAAATTATTATATTGGATGTACTCTATTAAATCTGTTATATTACGTTCTTTAACCTGTTCATTGCCCGTAACAACCAGTACCAATTTCTCTTTTGCTCTTGATACAGCCACATTGATTAAATAAGGGTCGTCTGCAAAATCCGAAATTTCATCATCTACTGTTGAAATGATAATAGTCCCTTTTTCCTTACCCTGAAACTTATGTACCGTTGCAGTATCAATATCTTTTATTTCTTTTTTTAGAGCCTCCACTTGATTCTTATAAGGCGCTATAATTCCAGTATCTTCTGGATTTGAAATATATTTAGGTATGATTTCATTTTTTATGACATCTATCTGACGTTGGCTATAATGATTACGCGCATGATTTCCCTGTACCGTTTTCACTACAGACAAAACATCTTCTTCCCCTTTATCTGTTGTCATTATAATCAATTCACCACGATAAAATTTCTGGTTGCAGAAATTAATTATTTTAGGATGGCACCTATAATGTTCTCTCAGTAAAGTTTGTGTTACATTCGGCATAACATCCAAAATTGACTGCAAAAAACTTTTCGTAAACTGATATCCTTCATTTATATTAAAACTGTCGAATATTGCTTTGGATTGAGATTTTATGTCATCTGTAACCACATTGGGCAGTTGCTTCGTATCTCCGACAATAACAACATTTTTCGCACAAGACAATGCCAAAGCTCCGGTTGCAACATCTACCTGCGACGCTTCATCCATGATAAGATAATCATACACTACATCGTCCTTTAAGCTGTTTCGCGATGAAAACGTTGTGCTTAATATAACCGGATATTCTTCTAAAACATCATATGATTTTTTCCATAAATCATCTTCATTAAATATTTTGCGACTCTTTCTGCCTTCATATTTTCTTGCCAGATTATCTTTTAAGACAATCATTGATTGATTACACAAGTCATCAAGTAAATCTTTATTAATATTATTCAAATATTTTTCAATGTCCTCAATCTCCTGAATCAGTTCCTCTTGCTTGACCCTGTAATACATCGCTTGAAACATGACAATGATTTTTACAATATCTTGTTTATAAAAATTTTGACCCCTGATTCCATATTGAAGAAAGGCTTTCGCTTTAAATATAATTCCTATTTTTTGTTTTTCTTCCAAAGTCATCTGACATTCTTGCCATATTGACATCCATCGCTTTGAAGAAAGCTTTGTCTTGAATTGCATACTTTCTATATCAATATCCGAATCCTTAACATATCGATCAAAATACTCCAGCTCTGTGGTCAACTGGGAATATTCTTGTCTCAGTTGTGCCAATCTCTCCTGCTTATCAAAAACACCTCCTAACTGTATGGATTGTTCCGAGATTTTATGCTGCAAAAAACGCCGATCTTCTTCTATTTTCCATGACGAAAGATCCGGATAATCTGTATCCTGATGTTCAACAAATTTTTTCTTATTTTCGGAACTGCCTAAAGTTGCTACAACAAAACCTAAATTATATTTTTGCGAAGATAATTTCTCATACACATTTTCTGTGGCTGAATTATTATTGGAAACTATTTGAACTGTTTTCCCCTGCATTAATATGTTTGCAATAATATTTAAAATGGTTTGCGTCTTGCCGGTTCCAGGCGGCCCCTGAATGACGCTGATCTGATTTTCCATAGCATTTTTAACAGCCTTATATTGACTGTTATTACATCCAAATGGAAAAATCGGTATATATTCTCGCTGTGTCTTATTAGTCTGTGATAAGGACGGATTTAAATACTTTGCTAACGCTACATCATTACCCACAAATGATATTTTTTCAAACCTTTTAGCTAATAATTTTTCGCCGGTTTCTTCATTCTTAAGATCACTCAATCTTGCAATTTGCTTTATATACGCAAACACATTTACCGCTTGACTTTGACTCAGACATGATTCAACAATATTTAAATCATTTTTACGATAATCTCTCTCACTACCCTTACCAAAACAAATGTGCCAATAAAAATCATGCTCTCCTTTAAATTCATATATAGCAACTATATCAAAAAGTTCTTTCCCTTCTCTGCTGATATGATATATATTGGGATCTAAAATGGTTGGCTCTTTTAACCACTCCACGTTTGTATATGCATACGAATAGGCTTTATCATTCTTAAATAATATATCCCACTTTTTTGTATCTGGATTATATTTGCAGGATTTTATTTCTGCCGTTTTAATGATATCTTTTATAATGATCATGTTATTTCTTGTATTCATTTTCTTATCTCTTTCTTTATTATCGCTACTTTCTTTTTTCCTCTCTCCGTATCCAGTCTCATTGTGCTCTGTCCTCATGTTTCACCACATAAAGAAGAATCCATATAAGGGGCCAAAAAAGTACAATCAACACCATCCCTATACCGATCCATAATTTGGGTCTTCTATAATTTCTTTGAAATACTCCCACTAAACCATCCAAAATCTTCCCAGCTACTTCTCCCATTTTACACCCTTATCCTTCGTAAAAATCAAATACCCATTCCGACAAGTTTCTTCCACTTCGGTCACACAAGATAGATGCTCAGAGATCATCCTTGCCCTATCTTTTACAGTATATCGTATATTTCACTGACTTTCAACAAAAAATACTTTAAAATTCCAAACAAAAAGGCAAAGTTTCCTTGACAAATCCCTGTCTTGTGGTAATATTGAATTAACATCTCCCTCAGGCCTCTGCGGAAACGCATGCACACTTGAGGGCGTTTTGTATATAAGGGGTTAATACCATGAAAAACAAAGATTTTAAAACAATTGATGAGCAGTTGCAACTCCTTCGTTCCCGTGGTCTCACTATCAACGATGAAACTCAGGCGCGAGATTTTCTACTGCGCAATAACTACTACCGCATTAGCGGCTATTCGCTGACGCTTCGTAAAAATGACATCTTTTCCAAAACCTCAACTTTCCAGAATATTGTAGATATCTATAACTTTGACCATGAACTCAGACACATCCTCCTTCAATATCTTGAAGTGATCGAAGTGCAAATGAAATCTGTATATGCATATGAATTTACTAAAATTCATGGTCCCACGGGATATCTCAATGGTGCTTTTTTCACCAACCAAACACGGCATCGGGAACTTATTGATAAAGCAAATCAGCAGAAAACCCAGAGACTTCCCCATGAGGCCTATCTGAAACATTTTATAAATGATCTACAGCAGGATATTCCGCTATGGGCATATGTTGACTTGCTTACCATATCTGACATCTCCTTTTTGTACTCCATTTCTGAACAAGCCATAAAAGACGCCGTCGCCCATACTTTTGGCCTTACCATGAGTAAAGGCGCTTCCATCCTTGGAAGCTATATGCACAGCATGACGATCATCCGTAATCTGTGTGCTCATGGAAGTCGGATATATAACCGTCTCTTTGAACAAAAACCTTCTCTTAATAAACAAGAAAAGTCCTTGTTAATAAAAAGCAGCAATGGGGAAATTGATAATGCACATTTTTATGGTTTTCTTCTCGTTATGAAGCGGATGCTTTCTGCTGATAATTTTATCACAATGAAAAATAATATCATTGCGCTGACTAAAAAATATCCATTTGTACGAATGGATTATTATGGCTTCCGAAATGATTGGCAACAAAAACTGTGATATTGTTCTTATATTTGCATATAATATTTATGACTCCTCCCACAGGCCAATTTTGGGCACAATACCGTGGGCGGTCTGAAGCCAGGAGGTTTATCTCCTGGCTTTTGAGTGATTATTTCAATATTCCGCGCTCTTCTGAACCAAAATTTCATTCTCGTTCCAAAATTCCAAAGCATATATATTTTCATAAAACTTTAAAGGGAAGTCCCCCATATTATCAACTTCCCTGTTTAAATTCACATACAGTTTATCCGCCGCTTCCGCGGCTCACCTTTTATTTCATGTGAGGGTGCTCCGCTCATCAAATGATATGTAAGCTGTGCTTTGTGCGCAAGCGCCCACGCACTGATTACATATCATTTTATGGCTGAACTGTTACCAACAAAAACCGCAATAAACGTTTGCCTCCAATGTCTCTTTTATGCTGTCAACACATCACACAAAGATAGACCTCTTTACAGTTCTATGTTATGCTGTTTACAGCATAATGGACTCATAATTTGAAGTATATCCTGTAACAAAAACTACTTTCGTTACTCTAATTCTTGAAAGGAGGTGTGCAGAGATTGAATGCTTCTGATTTTAATGAAATATACGCTCTATACTTTCAAGATGTCTATAAATTTTTATTGGCACTGTGCCATAATGAAGAAATTGCAGAAGAATTGACACAAGATACCTTTTTTAAGGCAATGAAAAACTACAAGAATTTTCGTGGAGACTGTAAAATAGTAACATGGCTCTGCCAAATAGCAAAACACTCCTTTTTCCTATATGATAAACACAGGAAGAGAAATGTGGAACTTGAAGGGGTCTTTAATGAAATTGCTGATGACACAGATTCAATCGAAATTATGTTGGGGCAAAAGGAACAGGCGTTTGAAATACACAAGCTGCTTCATGATCTACCAGAGCCATACAAAGAAGTGTTTTCTCTGCGTGTCCTTGGGGAGCTATCTTTTCGTGACATTGCAAAACTTTTTGACAAAACGGAAAGCTGGGCGAGGGTGACTTTTCACCGAGCTAAATGGAAACTGATTGAGCAGATAGAGGAGGAAAACCATGGCTAAAGTTTCATGTAATATTGTTCAAGATATACTTCCGCTTTACTACGATGCTGTATGTTCTGCGGAAAGCAGAAAAATGGTTGAGGAACATATACAAGAATGTAAAGTGTGCTCCAATATGCTTCGCCAGCTAAAAAATGAATATACGGTCAGCGTCAAAGAAAAAGAGGAAAATAAAGAAAGCAGCGCTGTTTTGGAGAAGATAGCACATTCATGGAAACACGCCCTCTTAAAGTCTTTTCTCATAGGAATATCGATTACAGCTATTGCATTGTCAATTGTAATTTGGGGCGTATATAAAAAGTCGAACGATGGATACAGTGCATTTGTAGCGCTCGCCTGTGCCGCGAAGGAATATAATGAGGAAGCGGATATAGGGTATTTGTCTCTGGTGATAGATACACCCTATGGATCTGTGATCAAACGCATAAAAGTCGAAGACACAGATACAAAAGCCTTCCTTTCCGCCAGCGATCCGAAAGAAGTGATTGGCGTCAATATGAACTTGTATCTGCCAAAGCAATTTATTTCAGAAAACCATCTTGATGTCAATGCAATCGATCCGTTTGACTTATTGATGTTTTCAAATATTTATGACGACTGTTTTTCGATTATTGATGTTTCGGTCAAATGATTGTTGTATTTCAATGCTTATGCTACTTTTTGTATTTACACCCCACGAATAATCTTTTATTGACACAACCATAATAACATCATATAATAGAAATACGAAAAAACATACGATTTTTCGGAAGGAGGATTATGATGGTAGCAGTAAAGAGCATGGATGTACGAGATCATTTTAAGGAGTGGTGTAATCAGGTAATTAATGGAGAAACCTTGATTGTCTCAAGACCCAAGAATGAAAATGTAGTAATTGTATCTGAGAAAGAATATAACGAATTACAAAAAGCAAAGAGAAATGCTGAGTATCTCGCTAAGTTGGATAAAAGTCAAGAGCAACTAGAACAAGGGAAAACCATATCTTTTACAATGGAAGAACTAAAAGATATGGAAGATGGCAACTGGAAACCGACTCAAAAGATTATAGAGTTTATGGAGAAAATGAACAATGAATGATTTTAAACGTTTGGTCTATGATGTTGATGAATCACAAAACATAAAGATTTCACTTCTCCCCAACCTCAAAATTTAAGTAGCTTTTTCCCCCTATCTCCTTTATAATAGTACATAAGTACATAGTATTGTATTTGCATCGGAAGAAATGGAAATCGGAGGGTATGATCATGCCAGTAAAATATGTGTTTGTCACAGGCGGCGTTGTTTCCGGACTGGGAAAGGGGATCACGGCTGCGTCCTTGGGCCGGCTGTTAAAAGCGCGGGGTTATAAAGTTACCATGCAGAAATTTGATCCGTACATCAATATCGATCCCGGCACCATGAATCCCATTCAGCACGGCGAGGTCTTTGTCACGGACGACGGCGCAGAGACGGATCTGGATCTGGGACATTATGAAAGATTTATCGATGAAAGTCTGGACAAAAACTCCAACGTCACCACCGGCAAGGTCTATTGGTCTGTCCTGCAAAAAGAGAGGCGGGGCGACTACGGCGGCGGCACGGTACAGGTCATCCCCCATATCACCAACGAGATCAAAAGCCGCTTCTACCGCAACTTTACCGATCCGGATATGCGTATCGCCATTATCGAGGTGGGCGGCACGGTGGGCGATATCGAGAGCCAGCCGTTTTTGGAGTCCATCCGTCAGTTTCAGCATGAAGTGGGCCCAGGCAACGCGATTTTGATTCATGTGACATTGATTCCTTATCTGAACGCCTCTCAGGAGCTCAAGACCAAACCCACCCAGTCCAGCGTAAAGGACTTGCAGGGAATGGGCATCCGCCCCGATATCATTGTGTGTCGCAGCGAGCATCCCTTAGATCAAGGACTCAAAGATAAGATCGCCCTGTTCTGTAATGTTCCCAGCAATCGGGTTCTGCAAAATCTGGATGTGGAGTATCTCTATGAGGCGCCTTTAGCCATGGAAAAAGAACATCTGGCTCAGGTAGCGTGCGAATGTCTGCGCCTGGACTGCCCCGAGCCTGATCTCACCGATTGGGTGAACATGGTAAATGATCTCAAGCACCCCACCAATGAGGTGAAGATCGCTCTGGTAGGCAAATATGTCTCTCTCCACGACGCTTATATCAGCGTGGTGGAGGCATTAAAACACGGTGGTATTTCCAACCATACCACCGTGAATATCAAATGGATTGATTCTGAGAAACTGACATCTGAAAATGTGGATGAGCTTCTGAGTGACTGCAATGGTATTCTGGTGCCCGGCGGTTTCGGCTCCCGCGGCATAGACGGCAAGATCATTGCGATCTCTTACGCGCGCACCCATGGCAAGCCTTTCCTGGGACTGTGCCTGGGGATGCAGCTCACCATTGTAGAGTTTGCCCGCAATGTGGTCGGCTACAATGACGCCCACAGCGTAGAACTGGATCCCAGCACCACACATCCCGTCATCGCACTGATGCCGGATCAGAACGGCGTAGAAGATATCGGCGGCACCTTAAGACTGGGGTCCTATCCCTGTGTCTTGGACAAAGCTTCCAAAGCCTATGCACTTTATCAGGAGGAAACCATCCACGAGAGGCACCGCCACCGCTATGAGGTAAACAACGATTATCGTGCTGTCCTGCAAGAGCATGGGCTCCGCCTCTCCGGCACTTCCCCCGACGGACGTATCGTGGAGATGTGCGAGATCACGGAGCACCCCTTCTTTGTGGCGACGCAGGCCCATCCGGAGCTTAAGTCCCGCCCCAACAGGCCGCACCCGCTGTTTAGAGGTTTTATCGCCATGGCGCTAAAAGATAAAAATTTATAACAACGATCTGGCTGCCACACTCAGAAAAACGGAATGTGACAGCCTTTTTTCACTGATACCACTTGGCTTGTTCGCGCCAGATACGGCTGTATTCGCCTCCTGCGTCCTTGAGTTGTCGGTGGGTGCCGCACTCGGCCACCCTGCCGTCCTTCATCACTATGACCTTGTCCGCCTCGCGGCAGATTCCCACGCGGTGGGAGATGATGACGGAGGTTTTGTCCTGAATCAGCTTTAAGAATCCGGTCAAAATATCATACTCCGCCATGGGATCCAGAGCGCTGGTAGGTTCATCCAATATGATCAGGCTGCAATCCTTAAACACACCTCTCGCGATGGCGATCTTCTGCCATTCGCCGCCGGACAATTCGCTTCCGTCAAACTCTCTGCCGAGCTGGACGTCCACGCCGCCAATACTCTGCACCACCTCGGATAACTCCGTCTGGCCTATGATTCGCTGTAGGCGCTCATCGTCCTCACGGTGTCTGATGTCGCTGATACAGACATTTTCCCGAAAAGTGAAATTGTAATGCACAAAATCCTGCGGCACCAGAGAGATATCCCGATAAAGGCTCTCACGTCTAAAGTCGTTCACATTCCTTCCGTCGTATGCCACTTCCCCCGAGGAAACCCGATAAGCGCCGGCGAGCAGTTTGGAGAGTGTGGTCTTGCCGGAGCCGTTGACACCCACGATCACCACATGCTCACCCTTCTTGATCTCCATATCTACGCCCTGCAAAGCGTCCCGGTCGGAACCTTGATAGCGGAAATGTACATCTTTCAGAGAGATCTTGTCCGCAAAAGGACGATATTCCTTCTCCCCGTCCTCCTCTGGCTCCAGCTCAAAGAAATCATAATATTCCTCTTGTCTGTGATACATCTCGGCGGCATTGCTGAAATTCCTGTAACACCGCAGCAAAGTGCCCTGCAATGTGGCGAATGCCGTCAGACAGGCCGCAAACTGTCCTACCGCAAGCCGCCCTTTCACCATCAGATACAGTGCGATGGCCACATTGGCCGCGTAGCAGGCATTTTTTACAATATCCGCAGTGGAAAATCTCTTAAGTCCTTTGAGCCGCACCTGGCGGATTTCGTCGATCACCTGTAGATTGGTCTCCACCCACTTCTGCTTTAAATATTCTCCAAATCCCATGACACGCATCTCCTTGACGGATTCCTTGCGGCAAAACTGCTGCCACAGATAAGTCAATCTTCTCCTCAGAGATGCCTGTCCCCGATGAACTCTTGCCAGTTCCTTCTCCTGCCAGACCGACAGGATAAAATGCGGAATCACGCCGAGCAAAGCGCCGGGGATCAGCCACAGGGAAAAGCTCCCTACCACGAACACCATACCCACACAGACTGCCACCGCCGTCACGCTGTTGAGCAGCGTCATAAAAAACGTCACACTGCTTGTATATTCCGTATATGCCAGTTCCGCCTTTTTAAAAGTATCCAGCACCTTGGGATCCTCCAGATCCTCCAGCCGAATCTTTCCGGCGTGTTCAAAGATCTTCCAGCCAAAATAAGACTCCTTTTTGCCGATCAGCAAAGTCTGAAAATAATAATACAACACTTCCTCACCTTGAGAGATGCCTGCCATGATGCACAATAGTAGAATATCTCTCTGAAAGATCCCCATATTGGCAGGCCCCAGGTCTCCCACCAGTTCAAAGATATCCGCGATCAACAGCGGATTCCAGATCGACAAGATCGGATCGATCATCGCCAGCAGCAGGCTGATACATAGCGCCACCGGCAAGAATCGGTAAAAATCGCGCAGCACATACCCCACATACCGTACACCTTTCTTCTGCAACAGCTTAAACATTTGCTTCACCTCCCTGCACATACCAGGCGCTTTGCACCAGATACATGGTGCGGTACAGTCCTTCCTGCTCCATCAATCTCTCATGGTTGCCGTCCTGCACGATCCTGCCCCCGTCCAGCACCATGATCCGATCAGCCATCTTCGCGCTGGCCAGTCTGTGGGAGATCATAATAGTCCCATTCTCTGCAAAGATTTTGGAAAAATTCTCGTACATATGGCTTTCCGCCACGGGATCCAGAGAGGCCGTAGGTTCATCCAGGATCACGTAGGCCGCGTCCGACAAAAAGGCTCTGGCCATAGCGACTCTCTGCCATTGTCCTTTGGACAGGTCTTTGCCGTCCTCCGTCAGATGGCCCAGGCTGCGGTCAAGGCCTTTCTCCTCACTCTCCACCAGATCAGAGGCGTCCGCCAGTTTCAAAGCGTCCAAAAGCAGCTCGTCCCGAGAGATCTTTTGAATATCTCCAAACGCCACATTCTCCCGCAAAGTCATCTCATATCCCTGAAAATCCTGAAATACCACGGTCAGAAGTTTCCGCCGCGTCTCGTCGGTCAAATCTCTCACATTTTCTCCTCCGATCATGACTCTGCCCTGCGTGGGTTCATACAGACCACAGAGAAGCTTGACAATCGTAGATTTTCCGGCGCCGTTCTCGCCCACAAAAGCCACCCTCTCGCCAGCCTTGATGCGGAAAGTCACATTCCGAAGAATCTCTCTGTCCGTTCCCGGGTAAGTAAAACTCACATTCTCAAAAGCAATATCACAATGCGACACACTTGTCACATTTCGTCTGTCTTTCCGCCTCGGCATTTTCTGAAACTCCCGATAATAATCTAATCGCAGCGCAGACTGTACCGCATGCGTCACCTGCCATGTACTGTTGCTCAATTTGCTCACAACACTGTTCATGGAGCCGAACGCCGCCACAAATTGTCCCATAGTCAGAGTTCCATGTAGCAGGGAATAGGAAAGTGTCACAATGATAAAGATAAAGTAGAGTATACTGAGAAGAATCGCCGCGCCCTTGGTGAGCAGCAGCTTATGCCCGGCCACATTCACATCCCGCTCGATCTTCCCGCAGTAATTTTTCCATTTCTCGGAAAGCAGCTCCTGGCTGCCAAACACCTTCATTTCGTACATGGCATGCCTGTTCTGGAGCAGCCTCTTGATGTCTCCAATCCGCCGGTTCCCCTCCGTATTTTCCCGCTCCATCTCATGCAGTCTCAGAGCGGAGGAATAGTTGAGCAGGATCATGGGCGCCGCGATCACCACCAGTCCCACGCCGATCCACACGGAGATGGAAATATAGACTCCCAGCGTAAAGAAAACGGCCCACACAGAGGTGACCGCCCATACCGTGTGCGAAAAACACTCTCCCATCATTTTCCAGGGTTCCTCGCCAATGCGCTTTAAATTCTCCTGTGTCCCCTTCTGCTCAAAAGCGCTGTATTCCAAGTCATACAGCTTATCCATGGTATCGGGAGCCATCTTCTTGGCCAGATCCAGAGCCATGACATTATCGCTGTAGCCTCCGACCTTCTGCAGCGTCACCCACAGAAACAACATAAGGACCAGCAGTGCTCCCGTCACGATCACGCTCTGCAGTCCTTCTCCGGTTCCCACATAATGAATGGCCTGATCCACCAGCCTCTGTGTCAGAATCACTTGCAGTCCGATGAAAAAGGAAGGGATAATCGCACTCAGAATCATTATGACCGCCGGAAATGGGGCATAGCGAAACACATATCTGAACGCCATGCCGCAATTGCGTATCACTTTCATAGTTTCCTCCATTCCAACGCGTCCGCGTTTTTTGTGATAGATATCCTTGACGACATTGGAAATTGCTCTCCCGCCGTCTCCTACACATTACCACAGACTGCTTTCGGGCGGCGTCCTTGTGTAACTTTTTGCAAAGTTATTGTAACATTTGTCCTCATTCCCGCTTATCCTGCATCCTCACCACCACGCGGAACTTCCCTTCCTCATAATCCGTCACCATAGATCCTCCGTATTGATGGGCGATGCGCTCCACGCTGCGCAGACCCAGACCATGGCCCACGCCGTTTTCCATGTCCTGCTTGTCCGTGAGAAATCTCCCGCTCTCCTTCACCGGCTCAGGAGCGGTATTGACCAGATTCAGATAATAAAAGCCTTCCTGCCGCCTCATCCTCATCTCAATGCTCCCGGGCCCCTCCTGTCTTGCGCAGGCTTCCAGACAATTATCCAAGAGATTCCCCAGCACCACACACAGATCCGTGGGATCGAGAGTCAACTCCGACAGATCGCAGATCTGTAGCGACACCTGGATCTCCTCTCTCTTTGCCTGATACAACTTATCGCTGAGGAGCGCGTCCACCGCCGCGCAGCCTGTCCGCAGCGGGATCATGCGGATCTCCACATCCCTCCGAAAGCTCACCAGATACTCTGTCAATTCCTGATATTTCTGCTCCTGGGCCAAAATCTGTAGGACGCCGATATGATTTTTCAAATCGTGCCACAACTCCCTGGTGCGCTGGTATTGACGCTCTACACTCTGTATGTAATCCGTCTCCTGCCGCTGTCTGCCCAGCTCCTCCCTGGCTTTACTCTCCGCCAATCTATTTTTCCCAAGCATCTTGTAATATTTCAAGAAAAGAAATACGGACAGATACGCCAGGCACAGGCCAAACGATATCCACAGCGTTCCCTCTCCCACAGTCCGCCACGCCGCGATAAGAATCAACAACATTCCTGCAGAATATTGTGCCTGCTCCGTTTTCGTGTGATCGGCAGGCCGCTCGTCCTCCAATCCGCCCAACAACAAAAATGCAGCGATCATGCCTGCTGTCACCAGCAGACGGATCCACTGCAAAACGACACTATTGTCATCCTGTGAAATACCCTCTATCACAATGCTCACCAGCCGAATCATGCACATGCTGTAAGCGCCCAATTCCAACAACTTGGATAATATCGCCACACTAACCTCCAGCTTCTTTTCACCCTATTCGCAGCATCAAACGTCTGTTGACCTCTTTCTCATAGGAACGGCTGATCGGTATCCGCTCGCCGTTTTCCAGCCACAGCTCGTCCTCCTTCCAGCCCTTCACACAGCTTTCCCGCACCAGAAAGCTTCGATGGCAGCGCAGAAAGCCGTCCTGCGCCAACTCCTTCTCCAGATTGTCCAACTTCTGATAAAACCGGAACACCTCTCCCATCGTATGGAGCAAAATCAGCCGCTTGCTGCTCTCCAGATACAAAATATCCGTCTTGCGCACGCTGTAATTTTTATGTTCGCAGGAAAACACAAAAAAGCCGTCAGAGGCAAGTTCCCTGCGGCACTCCCGCATCACGCCCTCCAGCTCGCTGTCCGCCTGCTCTTTCAAAAGGTAACGAAATGCCTTGACCTCATAGCCTTTCTGCATATATTCCGACAGACTTGTCAGAAAAATGATCAGACAGTTACAGCCCTTCTCCCGCAGGATGCGGGCTGTCTCCATGCCGTCTTTTTGCTTCATTCGGATATCCAAAAACAAGATATCCATAGTTTGTCCTTTTTCAAAAGAAGACAACAGCTCTGAGCCGTCCGCGTATTCTTTCACACACAAATCGTAGCCGTTTTTGATACTGTCTGCTGCCAAGAGCTCCCTGATATGGGAGCGGAATACGGGTTCGTCGTCGCATACTGCCGCCTGTATCTCTCCCATATCTCAGGTAAGTACCTCCTCCAATTTCTCCCGAAACTCGTCGGCACTCATAGCTCCCACAAAGCTTGCCGCCTGCTCGCCGCCTTTGAACACTTTAAACAGCGGAATATTGGCCACGCGATATTTCTGTGTGAGAGGCATATTCTCATCCGTGTTGCATTTTCCCACTTTCAGCCGCCCGTCAAATTCCTCCGCCATTTTTTCCACCACCGGCGCCATCATCTTGCAGGGGCCGCACCAGTCCGCGTAAAAGTCCACCAACACCGGCAGCTCGGACTCCAACACCTCTTTCTCAAAATTTTCGGTCGTAAACGTATATTCCATGACAAACACTCCTTTCTCTTTTGTCTTTAGTGTATCCAATTTTACCTATAAATAATATATTTGTAAATAGGATTCCCCATGGAAGAAAATTTTTCTTCGTATTCTGTCATAACATTCCCCTGCATCAACCGCTCGTCATGGTGCAGATCATAAGTGATCTCCTCCGCTTTCCATCCCGCAGGGGCAAGCTCCTCCACCGCAAAATCAAACAGCTCCCTATTGTCCGTCTTAAATTCCAGTCTGCCCTCCTTTTTCAGGATCACGTCATATCTGGCCAAAAACTGTCTGGAAGGCAGCCTGCGCTTGGCGTGACGGTCCTTGGGCCAGGGGTCGGAAAAATTCAAGTAGATCTTATCTACCTCACCTTTGCCAAACACTTTGTCGATCTCTTCCGCATCCATGCGCAAAAATTTCAGATTCGGCAGCTCCGCCTCCTGCATTTTCTGGATCGCCCGAAGCAGCACGCTGGAATATCTCTCGATCCCCACATAGTTGATCTCTGGGTGCTCCTTCGCCAAAGTATACAAAAATCTCCCCTTTCCCATACCAATCTCTATGGAAATCGGATTTTCGTTGCCAAAGATATCTTTCCAGGCGCCGGGACATTGCCTTTGAAGCTCCTCCTTGATCACATAAGGCGATTCGGCGATCACCTCCCTGGAACCTGTGATATTCCGCAATCTCATAATCCACCAAACCTTTCCACGATTTTTCAACATGGACATTTTAACATCTTTTTCTTCCCTTTACCAGAGAATTTTGGTAGTAACAGTTCCGCCAAGGTCGTAGCGAGTGTCATTGTGCGGATGGTATATTCCAACGCAGACACGCTTTCGCTGCACCTCGCTCGTAGCGGTACATAAGCTGCTAAAAGACAGCAGCTAAGTACCGACGGCTCGCTAACGTCTGCTTATGGAGTATACCATCCGCACAATTCGACCGCAGCATCCGGCAAAATCATTCAACATTGCCAGTTACTTAGCTCCAGTGGGGTAATTGTTCCCATGAGGAACCGTTGAAACGCGTGTCCGAATGGGAATGATTGCCCTACTGGAGCGTAACATGCTGGTAATTTGAAAAGGCTGAACTGTTACTTTTGGCAAGGTATAATATAGTTTTGATATTGACGCAATTACACCTGTTGGTGTAATATATAATTTAAGATCGTAATTTCATATATTTGAGACAATTTTCCAACAGCAAGGAGGAAGGACACATGGGAAAGATTCTGGATGCATTTTTGTCTGACCAGCTCCGCGTCAATGATGTGACAGAGCAGCGGACACCCGAACATCAAGAGCTATGTGAAAGAGGTTATGAGCTTCAGGAGATATTATCGCAAAAATTGGACGACGAAGAAAAAAAGCTGTTGACGGAACTGGTGGATACTCTCTACGACAGAGGCTATATCGATGCGCAGAAGAAATTTAAACGCGGATATCAACTAGGCGTACTGATGACAATGGAAGTTTTTGCGGAGCAGGATTGCTTTCTTTGAAATATGCTTTGTACCCGTTCAGCCTTTTTAGGTTGCCGCAAGTGTCATTGTGTGAACAGTATACTTTCTGGATTGGTAGGATACAGGAGCAAAGGTTACAGAGAATACTTTCTGTGGCGTGAGTCAGATGTGGAGATGAGACTCCGGCGATGCCCGTCCAATGGCGGGCATTGCCGTGAATGAGGCTCATCGGAACGCCTATCTGGCCGTCACAGAAAGTATTCTCTGTAACCTTTGCTCCGTCACTAAGTCGAGCCGAAACCGCAATCACTTTAAGACCGAACTACAACTTTTCTTTCAAGTGTTCCACAAAATTTTATTGAAATATCCCTTTGACATTGTATAATAAGGTTATCGGAGCACACAGAAACTCTCGGTGAAAGGATCTCACCATGCAAGATAGACCAGCTCGCATCATCCGCAAGATCACAGCCTGCTTCCTGTCAGGCATTATGGCGCTCTCTCTGTTTGGAAATGAGAGCTTTATTTCGTATGCCATCATCAATACCTCCGGCAGCACATCTGAAGATCGCATAGCGATCAATCAGGCCATGGAGATTCAATCCAATCAAGTGCCCAACTGGCCCCAGGGGCCTGTGGTCAGCGCGGAATCCGCGATTCTCATGGAGGCGGAGACCGGCGCCATCCTATACGCCAAGAATATCCACGAGACCGAATACCCCGCCAGCATCACCAAAATCCTCACCACCCTCATCGCCTCCGAACAGTGCACTCTGAATGAAGAAGTGACCATGACCAGCAGCGCCGTGTTTGGTATCCCTGTGGGAAGCAACAATATAGCCATGAATCCGGGTGACGTGCTGACGATGGAACAATGTCTGAACGCCATACTGATCCGCTCCGCCAACGAGGTCTCCTACGCGGTGGCGGAACATATATCCGGCTCATGGGATGATTTTGCCGATCTGATGAATGAGCGCGCGGAAGAATTGGGCTGCGTGGATTCCCATTTTGCCAATCCCAATGGCCTGCCCGACGAAAACCACTACACCAGCGCCTATGATATGGCGATGATCGGCAGAGCTTTTTTTGCCAATGAGATGCTCTGTAAGATCACGACGACTCCCATGCTGTACATCCCCAAGCCTCGGGGGGATCTCTACGACGCCAACCAGATGCAGCTACTCCCCGGAAAACCGTACTATTATCAATACCTTGTAGGATGTAAGACAGGCTATACCGAGGCCGCTCGAAATACCTTGGTCTCCTGTGCGGAGCGGGATGGACTGAAACTGATCTGTGTGGTCATGCGGGATGAGAATCCGCAGTATTACGAGGACACGATCGCTCTGTTAGACTATGGTTTTGCCAATTTTGAACATGTGAACGTCTCTCAGACGGAGACCAAATATAACATTGATAATACCGTTTCTTTCTACAGCGACAATGATATCTTCGGCAATTCACAGCCTATCCTCTCCCTGAATCAGGAGGATTTTATTGTGCTGCCCAAGACTGCCACGTTTGCGGACGTGGCCTCCAGCATCTCCTATGACACGGAAAATGAAAATCAGGCTGCCATCATCACCTACACCTACCATGATGTCTATATCGGATCCGCCTCTGTCGATCTTGCGGTTCATAAGACGGAGGGGAATATATTCGACACAGCCATCGTGGAGGAAGAGCCAGAGGACAACCTGGAAGAAGCGTCCGTTATCTTCATCAACGTAATCAAAGTTCTGGCAGGGATCATCATAATCGCCGCGGGCGGCGGCTTATTGTTCCTGCTGTATATTTTATTCCGCAGATATTTTGCATTTCATCAGGATACCAGTACCAGGCGGGGTTGGCGCAGAGACCGCAGACGGCGCAGGTCTCACACACTCTCCGCCCGCAAAAACCAGTTTCTCCAGCGCAGACAGCAGCGTCGGGCAGCAAAACTTCGAAAAAGAGAGCGCCGTCGCCGCCGTTGATCCTGCACATGTATCAGAATATAACGCATTATATTCCTTTTCTAAGTTTTCTGAGTTTGCGCATCTCTCTGGCATGAATTCTGCGCTCCTCAATCTCTTTCATATCCGCCTCCGAGATCAGCTTGGTCGTCTTGACCACATAGACACTGCCTCTCTCCGTCTTGCGAACCCGAATCTTTCCTTTCAGGTAACCATGCTTTTCACAGTACGCCACGCAATAATAATTTCTGCCGTTGGGGCTAAACCATTTGATGCGCTTGCGCAGATTGCAATGACACAGATAGCATTTGCTGGAGCTCACTTCCTTGTCGGCCAAAGCCTCTGTCTTGTTCCGAAACTCTCTGGAAATATACTTTGCATATGTGTCAAACTGTACCTTCACTTCCTCCGACCGTGTCCTGGGCGGATGAAAGATGTCATAGGACACATTGGCAAACACGGCGGGTTTTTCTTTTATCAAAAGCGTCAGCACCTTCGCAGTATAATAGGCATCGCCGAACGCCCTGTGGAATGGAATGTCCTTCTCCATATGCAAGAAATCCACCGCATACTCCAACGCTCTTCTGCTTTTTCTATCCTCGTATGCGATACTGAACAATTTCTGCACATCCAAAAACACAATCGGCCCTTCGGACAGAGGCGCCATCTGGTAAAACTGCATATTGCGCTGCAATTCTCCCAAATCCAGCATTCCCCAGGTACAAAAGCGGTAATCCTCGCCACACCATTTCAGGAAACGTTCCGCCACGTCCACAAAGGGTTTCCCTCTCTCCAACTCCTGCATCTGCATATGAATCAGCTTGCTGGTCACCCGATGCATCTCGTGATACACCTGGGGCCGCACCAGTTCATTAAACTCACTGAGTATATCGCCCGCCTCGTTGAGTTTGATTGCGCCGATCTCAATGATCTCAAAGGGCAGCTTCTCACTCATCTGTTCTTCGCCCGTATTGCTTTGATTCCATTCCAAATCCAATACAATATAGTTCAACCTTTTTTCCTCGCTCTACGCTCTCTCCTCTCCCTCTTATCCAAGATCAAATAAAAGGTGGGAATCAAGATCAGCGTCAACAATGTGGAGGCAATCAATCCTCCGATGATGACCAAAGCCATGCCCTGCATCATGCGGGTGTTCCCTCCCCCCAGTCCCAATCCCATGGGCACCATGGAGAGTATCGTGGTCAGAGTGGTCATCAAAATGGGGCGTAGCCTGATCACACCTGTCTCGATCAGCGCGTCGTCCACCGGCATCTCCTGCCGCAACATGTTCGTGGAGTCCACGAAGAGGATACCGTTGTTCACCACAATACCGATCAGCATCAAAAATCCCATCATGGACACCATGCTCAGGGTCGATCTGGTGATAAACAGCAGGAAGAAAGAACCAATCAGGGAGAACGGGATACACAACATGACCATGATGGAAAATCTGGGAGACTCAAACTGCATTGCCATCACCAGAAACACCAAAAACACCGCCGTCAAAATAGCCTCAAGCAGACTGGCAAACTCTTCATTCATCATACTGTTCATCATGCTGTCCGCGGGGGACACACCCTCCGGAAACACGGCGGCGGCTACCCGCTCCTTGATCTCCCCCTGCGCTTCAAAAATCTTTTCCGAATTTAAGGCCGCTGTCAGACTCACCTGATACAAGCCGTCTTGTCTGGTGATCGTCTCCTGGCTCTCCACATACTGTATCTGCGCGATATCCCGCAGCGGCACCGTTGTGTTAAAGGATGTGGCCAGACCCAGATCCAGCAACTTGTTCAGATCGTCGTACAGTCCCTTGGGATATTCCAGCCGCACTTCGTACTCAGAACCGGCATTGGTGATCGTCAGAGGACTGACACCGCTGAGCACATTATTGAGAGTGATTCCCACCTGAATGGGAGTCAATCCATACTGCATCGCTTTCAGCGGATCCACCACCACCTTGGCTATGGTGCTGGAGTTAGACAGGGAATTTTCCACTTTTACCACACCGTCTACCCGCTCCATCTCCGCCTGCATATCGGTTGCCGCCTGCCGCAGAACCTCGATATCGCGCCCCTGGAGATCCACCTCATAACTGTAAGAACTCATCAGGCTGCTCATACTGCTGCCGGTAGAACTTACCGTGATATCCATACCGGTCATAGTGGCGGCCAGCGTATTCCATTTATCCACCATCTGCGCAGTAGATAACGTCCTGTCGCCTTTCAGCGTCGCCGTCAGAAAGGCGCCGGAGCTGCTCCCCACCGACATGACGCCGGAACTGCCGATGGCCACTGAATAACTTGCCACATTCTCATCTTCTCTGGCAATCTCCTCCCAAATCTGAATCGCCTGATCCTTGGACTCCAGGGAAGTGCCGGAACGAAAGCCGATGGATACCGCCACCATGCCTTCATCCGAGGAAGGCATCAGCTCCATGTCCAGCGTGTAGGCCATGAGCAGCGACACCGCCACCAAAGCCACCGCCACCAAGACCACGATCACTCTCTTGTGCAAGATCTTTCTGAGCAGCTTTCGATATCCCGCCGTCACCCAGGCGAGCAGTTTATCAATCGGCAGGTTTTCTTTTGCCACCGGACGGAACACACAGAAAAACAAAGGCACCAGCATTAACGCCGTGATCAGAGACGCCAACATGGCAAACACGATCGTAAATCCCAGTTGGGAAAATAATTGTCCTGACAACCCCTCTAAAACTGCCAATGGCAGATACACCACAATGGTGGTGATGGTGGACGCTATGATGGAAGCCGTCACCTCCTTGGTTCCTTCGAGCGCGGCTTCCTTAAACTCCCTTTTTCCCGTATGTTTGCGGAAACAACTCTCTATCACCACGATCGAGGCGTCCACCATCATACCGATGGCGATGACCAGCGAACCCATCGTCACAATATTCATGGAGAAACCCATAAAACTCATTAAAATCAAGGTTAAAAACAGCGAGATCGGCATCGACGCGCCGACGATCAAGCTGGCCTTGAAATCTCCGAAAAAGATAAATAACACCAACATGGTCAGTACCACACCCAAGATCAATGTCTGCCCCACGGAGGACAACGAATCGATGATGGAGGTACTGGCATCATAGGTGATATCAAAAATAATGGCCGGATTGCTGTCCTGAATCTCCTGCAGCTTATTCCGCACATCACGGCATACATTGACCGTGCCATAGCTGCTCTTGTTCTGGATGCCGATGCTGACATTGTCCTGGCCATTGTAACGGCTGATGCTCTCCGCCTCTCCCGAAGCCAGGGTGACATTCGCCACATCCTGCAGGGTGATGACGCTGCCTGTCGCCGTCATAAGGGGCACCTCTTTGAGCTTCTGCACGGTATTATACTCCATAGAAGTGGCCACGCTCACATCCTGCGTACCCTGCTGCACGCTGCCGGCAGGGTATGTAAAATCAACCGTTCCCAAAAACTGTGCGACAGAGGACATGGTCAGACCATATTGCCGCATCAGAGTATCGTCCAACTCGATCTTGATATAATCTTCACTTCCGCCGTTGACACTGACCTGCGCCACACCCGACAGAGCCTCCAGCTCCGGCACCACGGATTCGTTCACGATCTTCAACAAATCCACGTCGCCCGCCTCGATAGCGGAGATACTCATAATATCCACGCTGTTCATGTTCATCTCAATGATCGTAGGTTCGCTGGCATCTTCCGGAAAACTTAAGGTCGCCACCTCCATGGCCGCCCGCAAGTCATTGTGACACTCTGCGATATCCACACCATACTCATAAGTGAACAACACCAGACAATAATTTTCCGAGGACATTGTAGTCACAGAATCCACGCCGCTCAGAGAAGAACCGGCATCCTCGATCACCGAAGCCACCAGTTCATCCACACTCTCCGGATCCGCGCCGGGATAAGTGGCCATCACGATCAGCATAGGCATCTCAATGTCAGGCGTCAGTTCCAGACGAAAGCCAAATATAGAGGAAATGCCAAATACAGCCAAGGCAAGGATCACCAGAAAGCAGGACACAGGACGCTTTAAAGCCAGTTTTGTCAGATTCATATGCCCGTCCTCCTACTCTTGCGCTGCCGAAGTTGCCACCACTTCCACACCGTCCAACAGTCTGGGCGACCAACTGGTGATCACCGTATCACCCTTGGCAATCCCGTCTGTCACAACAATCTCATCATCATCAAATATCCCTGTGGTAATATAAGTCTTGACCGCCCTGCCATCCACACACAAATAAACATAGGCGGATGTATTGTCGTAATACACCGCATCATAGGGAATGATAATGGTATTTTGTTCCGAATAGGTGTCCGCCGTAATCTTTACGGACACACCGTTGGGAAGGGAACTGTCGCTTACTTCCACATTAGCCTTCACCTGGAACAATCCGGTGGATTGATTGACCGCCACACCCACCTCGGTGATATGGCCCTCATAATTGACGCCCCCCCGTTCCACAGTGACCGGATCTCCCGTCTGCAGCGTGTTTTTTACCGCTTCACTGACCTGGAAAGTGACCGTCATGCTCGTCTCATTGCCGATGGTAAACGCGGGACTGCTGCTGCCTGCGATCCCGTTGACCTCCACGCTGCGGCTCTGGATCACGCCGGAGATAGGCGCCGTGACCGTGTAATAGGACAAGGCCAGCTCTGCGCTCTCCACTCCCAACTTTGCCAGAGCGAGGCTAGTCTGCGCCTGTTCGTTGGTGTCGCTGCGGAGCTCTCCCTGGGTCAACTCCTTGGACTGATTGGCAATGTTCAGTCCGGTTTCCGCCGCGCGATAGGCGGACTCCGCCTGCCAGAGATAATCCTGCGCCGTGTCAAGACTGGAACGCAAGGTCGGAAGCATGCCCTCAGCCACCGCCAAAACCACTTGCGGATTCGTAAGATCTCCCGCGGAAACACTCGACCCAATAAGTTGTACCACTTCCTTTTGTAAGGAAGCAATGTCTTGCACGCTATTATTCTTGACCGCTTCCCCAAACCGATCGATCAAACTGATCTTATCGGCGATATCATTATAATTGCGTTGCGCCGTCACATAGCCGATCTGCGCCTGATCAAATCCGCTCTGGGCGGATACGATAGAACTCTCCAACTGGAGATCCGTGGAACTCTGCTGGCTGCCGGTGGCCATATCCACCTGCTGCCTGGCATTCGTCAGACTCAACTGCGCCTGCTCCAACTGCAATCTCGCGCTTGAATCATCTATGCGGAACAGCACGTCGCCTGCATTTACATAATCGCCCACATTATAGTTCACCTCTGTGATGGTGCCGGAGGCAAAAGGAATCACATATACCACCTCCTGAGGCGATACGGTTCCCACAAAACTGCTCTGCAAGGTGAGCGCTCCCACGTCAGCCTGCTGCATCTCCACCACCACCGCAGAGAGTGTCTCTCCGCCGGTCTCCGTATTTGCGCAGCCTGTCAGGGCAAGTCCGCCCGCCAACAGCATTGCCGTTCCTATTGTATATCTCCTTTTGCCAAAATTGCGCATGATCTCATTCCTTCCCAAAGTATTCTCTCATTGTGACTTCTCCGTACATATTTTACGCTATTCAATATTTTAAAGAAATATTAGGAAAAAACAATTAAAATCCCATATCATTAACATTAAAAAATTATAAACACTCGTCGTCAAACAGATGCTCCAGCCAAGTGGCGGCCAGTCCGATCCAGGAGCTGCACTCCTCCTGCAGAGCTTTGCCGTCGTTGGTCTGGGTCAGTTTATTCGCCAGGGCAAGTCCGTGCTCCCCTCTGGGATACATATGGAATTCTGTGGGGATTCCCGCCTTCTTAAGCGCGCTCACAAAGAGCAGGGAATTTTCCACCGGCACGGAACGGTCGGAAAAGGTATGCCAGAGAAACGCCTTGGGCGTTTTTTCGGAAACCCGCTTCTCCAGAGAAAGCCGATCCGACAACTCCTCCTCTCTGTCGCCCAAGAGCTGTTCAAAAGAACCTCTGTGGGCAAATTCCCCCGAAGTGATCACGGGGTAGCAGAGCAACATACCGTTCGGACGCAACAACTCTTTTTCTTCCTTTTTCAGGCCGATCCCTTCCGCCAGAAAATCCTCATCCCAGAACACGCCAAGACTGGCCGCCAAATGTCCGCCGGCGGAGCAGCCCTGCACGACGATCTTCTGCGGGTCTACATGCCACTTGGCGGCATTTTTGCGGATCAACAACATGGCGTTTGCAATCTCATACAACGCCGTGGGATAATGGGCCGGCTCACAAGAATAACGCAGCACGGCTGCATGATACCCCATGGCAAGAAACTGCAGGGCGATGCTCTCCGCCTCCCTGTCGGAGGTGTATCGATAACCGCCCCCGGGGCAGACCAACACCAACGGCCTTGTGTCGATCGCCAGGGAGGAGGAATACTCCTGAATATAAGTTACCAGCTTCGCGTCAGGCAGAGAACCCTCCGCCCGCATCGGATATGTCATATTTATCATACGAATCCTTCCTTTCTCTCATACCATATGAAATGTTTTGGAAATGCTCTTCAGACTTGCGCATCCATCAATACGCCCTGCCCCAATACACCATTTTTTTCGCCGGTTTGCCACAACACACGCAGGTGTCCGCGATCTGTTCCTGTTCAAAAGGCATACAGCGGCTCGTGACACTGAGTTTTTCCTTGATCACATCCTCGCACTCCTGATTGCCACACCACATTGCCTTCACAAAACCGGACTCCTCCGCAAAGATTCTCTCAAACTCTGCCATGTCGGCGGCCGTGTAGGTATGCGCATCTCTATGCGCCCTCGCCCGCTCTAACATCTCTTTCTGCATGGTATCCAGGATCTCCCCTGCTTTCTCTTCCAGCTTTTCCAACTCCACCTGAATCTTCTCCCTGGTGTCACGGCGGCAGATCACACATTTTCCCGCCTCGATATCCTTAGGCCCGATCTCCACGCGGATGGGATATCCTCTCATCTCCGCCTCGGAGAATTTCCAACCGGGGGTCTTATCTGTGTCATCCACCTTCACACGATAACTGCCCTTGAGGCAGTCACGAAGCTCATATGCCTTGGCGAGCACACCTTCCTTTTTCTGCTGAATCGGAATGATACAGATCTGCGTGGGTGCGATCTTAGGTGGCAGCACCAACCCTTCGTCATCTCCGTGTACCATGATAATGGCGCCGATGATTCGGGTGCTCATACCCCAGGAAGTCTGATGTACATATTTTAAGGTATTGTCCTTGTCCGCATACTGAATACCAAACGCCTTGGCGAAACCGTCTCCAAAATTGTGGCTGGTGCCGGACTGAAGCGCCTTTCCGTCGTGCATCAGCGCCTCTATGGTGTAGGTGGAGACAGCGCCCGCAAATTTTTCCTTTTCAGTCTTTTGCCCCCTGATGACCGGAATCGCCAACACTTCCTCACAGAAATCCGCATACACGTTCAACATCTGGATCGTTCGCGCCTCAGCGTCTTCCGCCGTAGCATGAGCGGTGTGCCCCTCCTGCCACAAAAACTCTCTGGAGCGCAAAAAAGGTCTGGTCTCCTTCTCCCAGCGCACCACGGAACACCACTGATTGTACACTTTTGGCAAGTCTCTGTAGGACTGCACATCATTTTTGTAAAAATCACAAAACAGAGTCTCGGAAGTGGGACGCACGCAGAGCCTCTCCTGCAGCTCATTCAGTCCGCCGTGGGTCACCCATGCCACCTCGGGCGCAAAGCCTTCCACATGATCCTTCTCCTTCTGTAAAAGGGACTCCGGAATAAACATGGGAAGATATACATTTTCCACTCCCACTTTCTTAAACCGCTCATCCAGTTGTCTCTGAATCAACTCCCAGAGCGCGTATCCCGCAGGCTTGATCACCATACATCCCTTCACGCTGGTATAGTCGATCAGTTCCGCCTTTTTTACCACATCCGTATACCACTGGGCGAAATCCACGCCCATGGAGGTGATCTCCTCCACCATTTTTTTGTCTGCCATGACTCTCCTCCTTTTTGCGCAGTAAGCTTTTCTGCACTTACCTTACACGATAAACGAAACGCCGAGACCTCAGGCCCCGGCAAAGGGACCGAAATCTCGGCGGTACCACCCTAATTGACGCTTTTTACGTCCATCTCTTGCACCTCTAACGCAGGCATACGCTGTGCTTTCACACAGAAGCTCCAAGGTAGGTTCCGAATGTTCCACATAAGGATCTCTCAGCCAGGCCGCGTGCTCTGACACAACCTCATCCTCTCTCTGGGATGCTTCCCATCCGTACTAATCCTCTTCTCCGCTTATGTCTGTAAGTGATTTTAGTGCATTTTCATGTAGTTTGTCAAGGTTTTTCTCTCATCCGTTCAATCGCTTTAAGGCGCGCTCCTCGATCAGGCACTCGCCATGCTCCTTTAGAAGAAGCAGATGCCCCTCGTCCGCCGCATAAAGATCTCCAAACTCCAACGCCTGGATACACGCCCGACTGTAGCGTTCATAGGACGCTGCGCCTTTTTTCATGTACAGGTAGAAAATATCCCCCATCTTATATAAACTGCTCTTGACACGAAGCGTGCCCGGCAGTACTGCGGCATAATCCATCACCTTGCTCAAGCTGTCAAAAGAAAAGATCGCGTAATCCGGTCTCTGTGCCTGCGCGGCTCCCGCGCCCTGCTGTTCGCCAAGGGCGATCTGCCCGTTTCCGCCGGCTGCTGCGCCCAGTTTATCTTTGGCCTGCTGAAGGATATTTTTCATTTGGCGAAGATACTCTACGATCTGCTCTCCCTCCCTGCCCTCAAAAGGCTCTCTCTCGGAGAATGTCAAAAGCAAACCCTGCTCCGGCAGCATCATAATCTGTAAATCAAAGGCAAACTGCGGCGGCTTGTAGCCTACTTCCTCCGTGGCGTGCTCTATGATCTCTCTCACGATCTCCTTCGCCTTCTCGCTTCGCAACACAAAATCCTTGTAATCGATATCGTACTCTTCCAGTTCCTCGTTGGAAAGGAAGCATTTAACGGTCTTGTCATCAACACGTTCAATTTTCATGGGAACCCCGCCTTTCCAGATAGCATAAATGTTACGCGTATATCATAACACGAAAAGAGAAAATATGCTATAGGAATGTTCAGGAATTCTTTTATGCGAACTCTTCTATGCCCTGCTCTCATGGCAGGTAAAGTAGATCACCTGATATTCCTCTCCTATCTTCTCCAAGAATCTCCGCGCCCCCGCAAGCTTTTCTCCGTCCAGATCGGCAAAAGGATCGTCAAAAATCAGAAAAGGCTTCTCCTCCTGATACATGGCCTCCACCAGCGCCATGCGCATACAGATCCCGATCAGATTCCGATACCCTGTGCTGAAAAATTGCGGTTCCCGCTGCATCCCCTGTTCTTCCACTGTCACATGGTTGTTGGCATCCATACGGTACGCTTCCGCGCTCTGGGACGCAAGCAATTCGTAATAGGTTCCAAAACTTTCGCGGATGGGTTGAGTGTATTTTGCGGTGAAAGAAATCTTTGCCTGCTCCAGCAGATCCTTTGTCTTTTGGATCAATTCATATTTGCGCGTATCCGCCTGATATTCCTCCTGGCGCACACGAAGAAGTTCCTCACATTCGGCGGCCTGGTCGCTCTCCCTCTGCAATTCCTGCAATTTTCGCTGATACTCCGCAAGATACTCATACCCTTTTTCCAACTCCGATGCAAGCTGCACCAAACGGTCGTTGACCTGATCCGACGACTCGTCGCCCTCCGGCGCTTCGACATTTTGGATTGTCTCCACATCCTCCTTCGCCTCAAATTCCTCCTTCTGCCTGGCCGCCTTTTCATACTCTTCCAGACAGGTCTGCAAATTTTGGAGATGCCGCTGCATCTCCATAAACTGTGTCTGCAGCTCCTCCTTTGGCTCAAAACCCAGCGAGGAAAGATAGTGCCCCAACCGCTCTATGATCTCGGTATATACACCTTGGGCCTGATCGAAATTTTCCTTCTTTTCTTTTATATGTCGATATTGTCTCGCCTGTTCTTTCAATGTGTAAATTCTGTCCGCGACTTTTTCCGCGGGCGTCCCATCGGGAAAATAGCGAAACAAAAATACTGCGATCTCCTCTTGAAGCTCCTGCCGTTTTTGTTCCAGATCCGCATCCCTGTACGCCCGCTCCTTTTCCTGTAGGGAAATATACTCCCGAATATCGCTTTTCAGTTCATAGAGCTGTTCCAACACTTTATCGTCGTCATATTCCATACCGTACAGGGCAAGAAAATCTTCCATTTCCTGCCGCATATCCTGAATAAAAACCTCGTCCTCCTCAATCTCCCACTGTAAGCGCTCAAGCTCGCTCTCTTCTCCGGTATCCTCCCCCCGATCGCCTTCGGGCCGATTCCCTTTTCGGAGACGCCAAAATATGACGCCCACCGTTAAAACAAGCAAAACTCCCGCCGCAATCGCCAACGCTCCCATATATTGCGGGGCGTAGGTCAGACACAGGCACGCCGCCAGGCCGATCGCGATCAGCTCCATTATCAACCCAAACAGCGATTTTCTCTGAGCGCGTCTTCCCTGCTCATAAGCGTTGCTCTGAGACATCGTACTCAAAATCTCAAGATTCGCGCGCCGCTGACTCAGCGTATCGCGCTTATTCAGGCAGCGCTTCCAATCGGCGGTGATATCCTCCAACTCTCCCTTTGTGGGCAATCCTTCCTGAAACTGTTCCTCATAGTCAAAAAGCCGCTCTTTCTCTGTGGCGGACAGACCGCTCCCCGCGATAGACAGTTGAATCTCTCCTATCGTTCTGGCCTTTTCCTCCTGATCCAAAAGCTCTTCCCGGGAAGGACAAGAGAGTGCAAAAAGCTGTTCCAGATAGGGATAATCCTGCTTTTCTTCCTCTGTCAGCCGATAAAACCCCATGTTTTCCTTCAAAGCGGGAAGTTTCGCGCTCTCGTCCAGACAGGTTTTCAAATCTTTCGGCTCGGGCAGACGCTCGCCAAAATAGGCACGCTCCTGATTTACCCGCTCCTCTCGCTTTTGATGCTCCTCACAAAGCTGCCGATACTGCTCTCGCTTCCCTTTAAGCTCCTTATATACGCCAAGTTTCTGCTGCTTTTTTAACAGCGCCTCCTGCTCCTTTTTAAGATTTTTTTGTTCTTCCTCTTTTTGATGCAGATGATCCGCCACCTCCTCTATGGTCTGATCGATCCGCTGTCGCACACGCGCCCGTTCTTTCAAATCGGCGCACTCACTCTTCAACTTATAAAGGGAACCCGTCACCCTTCTGGGACTCATTTTGTTGAGCAGATCCGCCAGTCTTTTGTCCACATCCTCATAGTTGTTTATGTCATCCATATCTTCCGCCAGATTGCCGATCTTGGCGTTGATCCCGTCCGTCGTTGCGGTCTCACAGTCATTCTGGGACACAAATACCGTTCTGCAAAAAGAATGACTGTCCAACCAAAACAGCTCCTCCCCCACATTCTGCGAAAAACGCGAGCTGGGCAGATTGGTCACACTCTCCCGCAAGCTAAAACTGTCGTCCTTCTGCTTTGCTCCAAAGGTCCTGGAAATGATATACCGCTCTCCCGAGACCTCAAACTCCAGTTGTCCGCCATAGATGCCCCCCTGCCATGGCTTGTAGCGTCTGCGCTCATTTTTATATTCATCCCGCGCCTTCTCCTCCTCAAAGCCAAAAAACATGACTCGGATAAATGTGGACAGAGTGCTCTTTCCCCATCCGTTTTCCTGCAGATAAATATTACATCCCTTTTCAAAAGAAAAAGTCTGATCGCTCAGTTTTCCAAAATTTTCTATGTGACAACTAATGATCCTCAACCCTAAAAGTCCCTCTCTTTGCTTCTGTCTGCATCCCAAGTGATTCTTCGCCGATCCTATGTCAGCTCTTCCCCTGCCAACGCCTGTATCCCATAGCGAATGATACTCGCCTTCTCCTCTTCGCTCAGATCCTCCACAGCCCGCACAGTCCTCACAAATTCGCCCTTTAACGACTGATCCAAGGCAAAAGCATTATAATCTACATTCCATCGCGTCTCATCATATATTTTCACAAAATAAAAGGAGTCTGCAAGCTGTTTCTGCAAAAATTCAATATTCTTTTCGCACGCCACATCCACACAGCCCTCCAAAACAATCTTCAACAGGCTCTCCGAACTGTAATCAGCCTGTTGCAGCGCTTCCTCCATCTCGCGGATAATGTCTGTGGTAGTCAGACAACCTGTGATATCTACTCTGTGCGTATAAAGCTTTCTGCCCGCAAAAGATACAAACTCCCGACTACAAGTTCTCTCCTGTCCGTTCACATCAAGCATCACAAACCCATGCTCTCCACACTCATCAAAACCTCGACCTTCCAAACATCCGGGATAGCAGTATACGCCCCTGCTGTCCAGATCGCCTTCCTTGTAACTGTGCACATGTCCCAACGCCAAATAATCGATCCCATTGTCACGAAGCCTGCGCAAATTTACGACCTCCGCCTCATCCTTAACAGACTGTTTTGTCTCCTGGCCGTGAAGCACCACGATGTTAAATTTTTCTCGATTCAGTGAGAGCGTGCTGTAGAGAGTTTCCCGATTGTCTCTGCCCAGCTCGGCCCCCGTGATTACAATGTCTCCCGCATCATCCGCCGTATAGGAAGTCCAGTCCTCTCCGAAAAGTTTCAGATTGTCCGGCACTTCCTCCAGTTGCGCCAAAAAACTCTCCGCATCATGGTTGCCCCGCAGATAATAAAAGGTTATGTCCGTATGATGGAGGATCGCGTCTCTCACCACATTCCTGGCGGCTGCCGAGATATTCTTGGCGTCATATAAGTCCCCCGCTATGATGACGGCCTCCACCCGATTGTCCTCCGCATATTTGATCATGCGCGCAAAGGTATGTAAAAGCTCCGCCTGTCTCTCCCTTGCCTGCGCTTTCGTCAGATTGGCCGACATACGGGAATCCAGGTGCAGATCGGCACAGTGAAGTATTTTCATAGGATACCTCCTTATCTGCTCGATTCTTTCTAATGTAAAAGGCTGCCGCATGATAGCTGATGCGACAGCCCCTTTCTCAATGGTTCTCAGATTAAGCGAAATATCTGTTTAACAAGCCTTCAAAAGCCTTGCCGTGTCTCGCCTCATCCCTCGCCATCTCATGTACCGTATCATGGATCGCATCCAACCCGAGCTCTTTCGCTCTCTTAGCCAGATCGGTCTTGCCAGCGGTAGCGCCGTTCTCAGCATCCACGCGCATCTGTAAATTCTTCTTGGTGGAATCGGTCACAACTTCGCCCAAAAGCTCCGCAAACTTAGCCGCATGTTCAGCCTCTTCAAACGCAGCCTTCTCATAGTACATACCAACCTCGGGATAACCCTCTCTGTGTGCAACCCTTGCCATTGCAAGATACATGCCCACTTCCGTGCACTCGCCTTCAAAGTTGGCTCTCAGATCCTTGAGAATATCCTCTCTGACGCCCTGCGCTACGCCTACCACATGCTCTGCAGCCCATGTCTTGTCACCGCTCTGCTCTGTAAACTTCTCAGCGGGCGCATGACATACAGGGCACTCAGCGGGCGCCGCATCTCCTTCATGGACATAACCACATACTTGACACACAAATTTCATAGCCTTTTCTCCTTTTCCTTATATAAATTTTTAAAGACTTTCCACATATAAATGTTCTTTGCTCTGCGCTTTCAGGCAATCCGCGCAAACCCCGTAAAAATAGGTGACATTCCCGTCCACCCTGCCGTCGAAATTGGCGTCGGCAACCTCGGCGATGGTATCCATATTCGGCATATGTACATCAGATACAGCGCCGCATTTGGTACAGATAAAGTGATAGTGGGGAGAAAGATCCGCATCGAAATGATCGACGCCATCTCCTACCCGCAGCCGCCGAATCTCACCCGTTTCCGCTAAAAGAGACAAATTGCGGTAGACCGTCCCCAGGCTGATATTTGGATATTGCTGCCTTACATTCGTATATATCATATCCGCTGTAGGATGATCTTTCCTGCCCATCAAAAAGGACTTGATGATATCTCTTTGCTTGCTGTGCTTACGGGACACTACGACCTCCATATAATAAAAACAGTAATGATTACTGTTTTTATTATATCGGTTTTTGCCTCTATGTCAACACCCAAAGCACAATTTATTATTTTTTTAGGATATTAACAAATTGTTTTGATATTCTGTCGCCTATGTTGTGGTATACTTAATAAACATAAGAAGCACACAAGGCTGTCGGGAGGAACCAATGAAATTCAAGACCAGATTAAAGATCACTTTTGTAAGCATTATAGTTCTGCCCTTGCTTTTGACCATCATAGCCTTTCTTGCCATCGCCATTTACCTGGTGAATATCAGACAGGGCTTCGACCTCAAAGAGCTGGATTACACGATGATGTCCGACAACATGCAGGAGATCGTCAACATCACGGACCGATCCTATGCGGTTTTGCTAGAGCAAGCACAGACAGACCCCTCCCGCCTGGAGGATAAGGAATATCTGACGCAAGTCAGCTCCCAGGTGGCGCGCAGAGCCACTTACATTATCGTGAGAAAATCAGGGGAACTGTATTATACGGACGACGAGAAGGCCTCCCAGGCGATATTTAGCAAACTCCCCGACTACGGCGAGGGCAACATCTCCGAGGACTCCGGTTACTATTACAATGAGTTGGAGAAATACGTGAAACAAATTGACTTTTTATTTGACGACGGAAGCGAAGGCAGCATCTTTGTGGTGGCAAAAGCCTACACTTTGATCTCCAAGCACCTGTTGATCGATATGTTTGTGGCGATCCTGTTCATACTGATCTTTACCAGTTGTATCCTGACCAAGTGGATCAGCAAAAGAGTCTTTGTGCCGGTCAACGAACTGAATGTGGCGATGCGCCGGATCAAAGAAGGCGATTTCGACTATGTGCTCCAAAGCGATGAGCAGGGGGAGATCGGCGATCTGTACCGCAATTATGAAGACATGCGTATGCGCTTAAAGGAGTCCACCGAAGAGAAAATACTGCATGATAAACAGAATAAAGAACTGGTCAGCAATATCTCCCATGATCTGAAAACTCCTATCACAGCCATCAAAGGCTATGTGGAGGGCATTATGGACGGCGTGGCGGACACGCCGGAAAAAATGGATAAATACATTAAAACGATCTACAATAAAGCCAACGACATGGATAAGCTGATCAATGAGCTGACCACCTATTCCGGCATCGACAACAATCGGATCCTGTACAACTTCCAGCGAATCAATGTGGCCGACTATTTCAACGACTGTGTGGAAGAAGTAGGGTTAGACCTGGAATCTCGAAATATCGAATTGAACTACTCTAATCTGGTTCCGCCTGACACGCTTGTCATTGCAGATCCGGAACAGATGAAAAAGGTGATCAACAACATTATAAGCAACAGTGTAAAATATATGAATAAACCCCATGGCGTCATTGATATCCGCATCTTGGACGAGGCGGATTCCGTACATGTAGAATTGGAGGATAATGGAAAAGGCATCGCCCAAAAAGAATTGACCCGAATATTCGAGCGTTTTTATCGGACGGACACCTCCCGCAATTCCGCTCAGGGCGGCAGCGGAATCGGCCTTTCCATTGTAAAAAAGATCATTGAAGATCACGGCGGTTATATCTGGGCCACCAGCAAAGAAGATGTGGGAACCTGTATGCACTTTGTGCTGCGAAAATATGTAGAACTGCAAAACGAGTAAATATGAGACGGAGGGAATGACATGAGCAAAATTTTGATCATTGAGGATGAAGAGGCAATCGCTGATCTGGAGAAGGACTATTTGGAACTGAGCGACTTTGAAGTGGATATCTGCAACGCCGGCGACAAAGGTCTACAGGCCGCGTTAGAAAAAGATTACGATCTGGTGGTGTTGGATCTGATGCTGCCGGGCATGGACGGTTTTGAAGTGTGCAGACGGATACGGGAGGAGAAAAATATCCCCATTTTGATGGTATCCGCCAAAAAAGACGATATCGACAAGATACGGGGACTGGGACTGGGCGCAGACGATTATATGACAAAGCCTTTCAGTCCCAGCGAGCTGGTAGCCAGAGTGAAAGCGCATATGGCCCGCTACGAGCGCCTGGTGGGCACCAACCAGAAACCACAGAACGACATCGTGGAGATTCGCGGAATCCGCATCGACAAGACCGCGCGCCGCGTCTATGTAGACGGGGAAGAGCGGAACTTCACCACCAAAGAATTTGACTTACTCACTTTCCTGGCGGAGAATCCCAATCATGTGTATACCAAGGAGGAGCTGTTCCGTGAAATATGGGACATGGATTCCATTGGAGATATCGCCACCGTCACTGTACACATTAAGAAAATTCGGGAAAAAATAGAGGAAAACACGGCAAAACCCCAATATATTGAGACAATATGGGGTGTAGGATATCGGTTTAAGGTATAGCATAATTGGGGGATACAAAAGATGACAGGGGAAAAGGGGAATTTTCAGACAAATGACACATTTGTCAGGACTACTGTACAGAAATATATGATTCCATCCGTCGCCGCGCTGATCGGCACGACAGCCACTACCATTGCAAACAGTATGATCGTTGGCAACTATATCGGGACGGATGGACTGGCTGCGCTGAACTTGATCAATCCGGTCTATTTTGCATTCGCCACGCTGGGAGCGTTGATCAATGTGGGAGCTTCCACAAGCTCATCTGTCTGCATTGGAAAAAAAGATCAGAAAAAAGCGGATTCCTATGTGACGCTGGCATTTTGGCTGACACTTGCCCTGTCGGCAGCCGTCACAGCCATAGGTTTACTCTTGTTTCCCCAGCTCATAAAGGCGTTGGGAGCGACCGCCCGCACAGAACCTTATCTGTGGGAATACGGACGAATCCTGCTGTGGGGCGGAACCGCGCTCTCTTTTATGTACTACCCTTTCAACTTCCTAAAGACGGACGGTCGTCCGAAACAGGGCACTTACATGTTTCTCGTCATGTTTGTTCTGGATCTTGCATTTTGTCTCCTGTTCGTGGGAAAACACAATATGGGCATGAAAGGCGTAGCACTCTCGTTGATTCTGAGTACGCTTGCGGGCGATCTCTACGGATTATACATTCTGTATGACAGACATTCCGATTTCTCTTTTGGAAAGATTGTATGTGTCAGAGAATGTATCGCCAACACTCTGCGAACCGGCAGTTCCATGGCCTTGAATAATCTATGCAACATTTTCAAGACGGCGGCGCTGAATTATATTATCCTCCGCGCACTCTCAGAGGAAGGACTGACCGTGTTTGCGGTGATCGGAACAGTGAACAGTTTTTCCAACGCCGTCATTTCAGGCATCGCCCAGACCGTCACACCCCTGATCGGCGTTTTCTATGGTGAGGGAGATCATACCAGCATCCGAACCGTGATCCGAGAATCGCTCCGCAAAGGCGCAAAAGGAGTTCTCGCCATGACAGCGTTCATCTGCCTTTTCGCCAAGTGGATCGGAACCGCCTTCGGCGTGACAGACAATCCCTTGTTGTTCCCCGCCATACTTTTATTTTCCATCAGTTTTCTTCCCGCCATGTTCAACTGTGTTTATATATTTTATTACTTTACCACCGCCAAAAACGGCCTGGCCAATATATTGACTTTTGGAAAGGGTTTTTTGGTACCAACCGCTTCGGCCGTCGCCTTTTGCTTATGCGGCCTTCCCCGTCTGATCTGGCTGTCGTTTGCGGTCGCGGAGTTTGCATCCCTGCTTGCCATATTTGGCATAGCCAAGATAGCGTGCCAAAAAAACACGCATCTCCAGGGATTGCTCTTACTTGACAGCCGCTATGAGGAAGAGTATCGCTATCTGGCCTTCTCCGTGGAAAACACCGCCGTCGAAGCGTCCGCCGCCGCAGAAAAAATCTCCCGCTTCTGTAGAGAAAAGAACATGTCTTCCAAAACTGCCATGACGATCAGTCTGGCTGTGGAGGAAATGCTTCTGATCATCTTTGAACACTGTCTCTGCGGCCTCGGCACACAGTACGCCGACGTGAGAATCGTGCGGATTGACCAAAAGATCATCCTGTATATGCGATGCGCCGGAAAACTCTTTGATCCGATTTCCTATTACGAAGAACGAAAAGCGGAGGCGGAAAAAAACAAAGAAGTGCTTGTTGACGACAGTCTTGGGATAGAGATGATCGTAAAGCAGGCCGCAGACGTCACATTCAGCAGGACATTTGGGATGAACAATCTGACTATTTTGATCTATGAATAAGGACGGGGCAAATGCTGTGCAAAAATATTTTTAAGTGGTTGACAAAACTGAGACTGCTGTGTATAATACAAGACGAAAAAGGCAAAGGAGTCTTTGAGATGCGCACTCAAAGGCTCCTTTTCTTTGTTTCTATCACAGACGGCGAAAGACTGACAGTCAGTCTGCCGTGAGACACGATAGTGAGGAGGATGATGAAAATGGCAGTAGAGGATTTGACAAGGCTTGTGCAGGAGGCTGTCACAGGCGAAGTATTTGGCGTATGGTTTTTGATCGGCGCCGCTCTGGTATTCTTTATGCAAGCAGGATTTGCAATGGTGGAGACCGGCTTTACCAGGGCCAAGAACGCCGGAAATATCATTATGAAGAATTTGATGGACTTTTGTATTGGCACGGTGATGTTCGTGGCGCTGGGGTTCGGCCTGATGATGGCGGAGGACTACGCTTTTGGCTTTATCGGCATCCCGAATCTTGGAATCTTCACAGATTTTGGCGGTTTCATACAGGGAAACGCCTCCAGTTTTGTGTTTAATCTGGTATTCTGCGCGACCGCAGCTACCATCGTGTCCGGCGCCATGGCGGAGAGAACGAAATTTATCTCCTACTGTATTTATTCCGGCGCGATCTCCCTCTTTGTTTACCCCGTCGAGGCCGGATGGGTGTGGAACTCTCAGGGATGGCTGGCGCAGATGGGATTCCATGATTTTGCGGGATCTGCGGCTATCCACTCGGTAGGCGGCATCACCGCTCTGATCGGTGCTATTATGGTCGGCCCTCGTCTGGGCAAGTATGTGAAGGACAGCGCGGGCAAGGTAAAAAAGGTAAACGCCATTCCCGGACATTCCATTACGCTGGGGGCGCTTGGCTGCTTCATTCTCTGGTTCGGCTGGTACGGCTTTAACGGTGCGGCGGCATGGAGCGGAAGCTCTCTCGCTTCTATTTTCCTGACCACCACCATCGCTCCGGCGGTAGCAACCTGCACCACCATGATCTACACTTGGATCAAAAACGGCAAACCCGACGTGTCTATGTGCCTTAACGCCTCGCTGGCCGGTCTGGTGGGCATCACAGCCGGATGCGACGCGCTGGACGCCGCAGGCTCCATTGTAGTGGGTATTGTGTCCGGTATCCTGGTGGTAGTCGTCGTAGAATTTTTGGATCTGAAGTTACATATTGACGATCCCGTGGGCGCTGTGGGCGTGCATCTCGCCAACGGAATCTGGGGCACTCTGGCAGTAGGCCTTTTAGCCGCTCCCAACGCTCCGGCCGGTTTGGAGGGTTTGCTCTACACAGGTAATTTCCGCCTGTTTGGCGTTCAACTTCTGGGCATTGTGGCAATTTTAGTCTGGTCAGCAGTACTGATGACGCTTGTATTCCTGGTAATCAAAAAGACGATCGGCCTGCGCGTCTCTGTAGAGGAAGAATTGAAAGGACTGGACAGTTCCGAACACGGCCTGCCCAGCGCGTATGCAGATTTTGCCCCCGCCGTATCGAGTCTGGACTACGGTTTTGAAAACGCGGTGGTCGTCACCGGCGATGTACCCGCAGCGGAGGCAATTCCGGTGAAAAAGGTTCCTTCTTTTACAGAAGGATCGGAGAATACGCCTAAATTCACCAAAATTGAGATCGTGTGCAGAGAATCGCGGTTTGAGGTTTTAAAGAGCGCCATGATGAATATTGGCATTACAGGCATGACAGTCTCCCATGTGTTGGGATGCGGCGTGCAGAAAGGCAAACCGGAGTATTACCGCGGCGTACAAATGGAGGCCACTCTGCTGCCCAAGATCCAGGTAGATGTCGTGGTCAGTAAGGTTCCCGTGCGCACTGTGATCGAGACCGCCAAAAAAGTGCTTTACACAGGCCATATCGGGGACGGCAAGATCTTTGTGTACGATGTGGAGAATGTAGTAAAAGTCCGCACAGGTGAAGAGGGATACGAAGCCCTGCAGGATGTAGAATAAATCGATTGGACAAGAGGGGTGTCACACGACAGCCCCTCTTTTATTATGACAAATTATAAATGCAAAAAAATCCCATTAATTTTAATTTTACCGCTTTACGAAACGCCAAATATTTTATATTATTAGAAATGATAAATATATTAGCTTTACAAAGTAAGGAGATGTTCACGATGGATAAAAGAAAGCTTACTCTGGCGGGAGGTATTGCCGCCGCTGCAGTTGTACTGGTCGCTGCTGTAGTCATGATCCTGAAACTGAACGGCCAGACAGATACTTACCGAGATATTTCGGTGTTTGAGTTAAACGCTTCCGCCAATGTCACCAGGGACGGCACAACATTAGACGCTTACCAGGGGATGCACTTGGAAAACGGAGACCGCATCCTGGTGGGTGACGGCGGATACATACGTCTGCTTTTGGATAATGACAAGTATGTCACTTTGGAGGCGGGCACAGAGATTTGTCTACATGCCACCGGCGACAGCACTGACAGCAAGACCGAGATTGAGTTGGTATGCGGCGCTGTTCTGAACGAGATCGACAATAAACTGAGTGCAAATTCTTCCTATGAACTCAGCACGCCCACTTCCGTCATGGCGGTGCGCGGCACAGTGTTTAGAGTAGCTCTGACGCAAGAGGGGGAAGCTTCCAATGTGAATCTGATCGTATTGGATGGCCAAGTTGCATCAGCACCCGTCTTGAGCGACGGTACAGTTTCTAGTGAGACCATCCTTGTGGGTGCCGGCGAGGCTCTCAATATCAGCAAACCGGATGCCCATTCTGATCCTGTATGCACTCCGGCCGAGATTTCTTATGAGGATCTTCCCGCCGACGCTTTGGCATGTATCCTTGACATCTATCAAACCGGCCGACTGAACAATCTTTCTGTTACTCAGGAGATTTTGGAACAACTTTACGAGGAAAAGTCCGCTTCCCAGCAGACAGATGCCATTGTAAATCCTGCACAGGCGCAGGTCACTCCCGAGACGACAGAGGCTGCAAAACCTTCTGCGTCTTCGAACGGACAGGATTCTACAACATCCTCGTCACAGGCGGCTACCCGTCCCAACACGGGCAATACCTCCTCTTCCGCGAGCAGCAAACCTTCTGCTCCGGCAAGCAGCGCTCAGGCAAACAATACTGCCTCTTCCACGAACAGCAAACCTTCTGTTCCGGCAAGCAGCGCCGCTGCGAACAATGGCAATGCTACTACGGCTGTACAGGAGCCTGTTCAGCCGTCGTTGTCGGATGATTCAGACTATCCTGATGATTCCGATAGTCCTGATCAGCCGAGCCAGCCGAATCAGCCAGATAGTCCTGACCAGCCAAGCCAGCCGGTTCTACCAGATAGTCCTGACCAGCCAAGCCAACCTGATCAACCAGATCGTCCTGATCAGCCGAGCCAACCTGACCAGCCGAATCGGCCTGATCAACCGAGCGATCCCGACCAGCCAGATCATCAACATTATTACACGGTGACTTTCATGGATGCTTCCGGCAACCTGTTCGGCACACAGTATGTCGTTTCCGGCGCACAGGCGCAAAGACCTCTGCTTTCCCCTGTGGGAGGTTCCATCTGGTGTGACGCGTCGGGCAACGCCTTCGATTTTGATTGCGCCGTCACAGCAGATCTGACACTGTACTATCGATAGAGCGGTTTAAAGGATACCAAATTAATGAAGAAAAAAATATATTTACAGGCGCTTCTAGTACTGGTAATCAGCTTTCTGATCAGTTTTTACGACCTGTTTCATGCAATCGACAGATGGGTGATGGACGGGGTTTATCAAACCCCGTCCGGCACCAACAACAATATCCGAATTATCACCATTGACGAAAAAACTTTAGGAGCTTACGGCACGTTCGCCTCTTGGTCAAGAGCCAAATCGGCGGAATTAATCACAGTTTTAAATGGAGCCGAGGAGAGCAAACCAGCCGTTATAGGCTTCGATGTTATGTTTATCGGCGACAGCGATCCCGAGACAGATGCCCTTTTGGCGGCCGCCTGTGAGGGCTCTGATAATATCGTGACCGCGGTCAATATCGTCAATGATACTGTGTTGGAGACCAATGAGAACGACCAGCTTTGGGAGAACAAACTCCATATTACTTCTGTGGAATTTCCCTTCAACGGACTGCTCGCTAACACACATATCGGCTTCGCCAACACTTCACCGGACAGCGATAGCTATATCAGACGAGCAATCCTTTATCGCATGTATGGTGACGATCGCATAGACAGCCTTTCTTCTGCCATTTATCAACTATATTGCACCAGAAAAGGGCTGCCCGTTTCCGAGCCGCCCCTTGGCAGTTACAATGATTTTCTCTTTCACTACTCCGGCAAGCCTGGCAGTTATGAGACCGTATCACTGGTAGATGTATTGGAAGGCACAGTGGATGCCAGGACATTTAAAGATTGCATCGTACTGGTGGGCGCTTACGCCCCCGGTATGCAGGACGCGTTCAACACCCCTGTTGACCGCTCCACACAGATGTACGGAGTAGAGATTCACGCCAATCTGGTGGAAGCGCTCCTGGAGGGCCGCACCGGACAGGAGGCCAATCCCCTTGTGACAGCTCTCCTGGTGGCAGCACTGGCTTGTCTGTACTATCTGCTATTAAAAAAGACCAAAATTGCTCCAGGCATGATCGCAGGACTACTTGTGATTGGACTTTGGATGCTGACAGGCAAACTGCTCTATGGGCACGGCATCGAACTCTCCCTGTTCACACTACCGCTCATTATGATCATTCTCTATCTGATCGATCTTGTCAGCCGCTATGTGGAAGAGCGCCTGCGCCGTAACCGTGTGGTGACTGCTTTCAAAAAGTATGTGGCGCCTCAGGTGGTAGACGAACTGGTCAAACAGGATAAATTTGAGATCACACTGGGAGGAGAAAACCGCGATATCGCAGTATTGTTTGTAGATATCAGAAGTTTTACCACCATGTCGGAAGCGCTCGCACCGGAGCAAGTGGTAGGTATTTTGAACGAATATCTGGAGCTTACCACAAACGCTATTTTTAAGAATGGCGGAACCTTGGATAAATTCATCGGCGACGCCACTATGGCAATTTTTAATGCCCCTTTTGATCTGGATGACTATGTGTTTCGGGCGGTACAGGCCGCCAAGGATATTGTAGACGGTACAGCCGAGCTCAATGCCAGACTGCAGAAACTCTTTGGCCGAACCGTCAGTTTCGGCGTTGGCGTACACTGTGGCCCTGCTGTCGTGGGGAACGTTGGATGCGGTTTCCGCATGGATTACACCGCCATCGGCGACACGGTAAATACCGCTTCCCGCCTGGAAGGCAGCGCTGCCAGCGGCCAAGTCCTCATCAGCTCAGATGTGTATGAGATCCTGAAAGACCGTATCAGCGCCAATGAAATCGGCAGTCTGCACTTAAAGGGTAAACAAAACGAGATCACTGTTTACGAGGTAACTGCTCTATGTACCTCTGATAAATCGTGACCAGTTCCTTGTCCAGTTTGCCTTCCTCCGCCATGGAGAATAAAATTTCAAATGCTTTTTCCAGAGACATGGGTTTCTTATAGGGCCTGTCAACGGCAATCAGCGCCTCAAAAATGTCCACCAGAGATAAAATGCGGATCTCTGTGGGCATTTGTTCTGCTGTCAAATGGTTGGGATATCCCGATCCATCCAAAAATTCGTGGTGCGCTCCCGCCCATCTGGGCACATTCTTATAATGCGTGCTGAAATTGATCTTGGAGAGAATATTGCTGGTGATCACTACATGATTTTGCATGATCTTTCTCTCATCAGGCGTCAGCGTACCTCTCTTGATCAACAGACATACCGCCTCATCCTCAGTCAAATACGGAATCTCTTCGCCATCTGCCCCCACATACACCTGCTCGGCCAATTCCCTCACCTGAGGCTCCAACTCATCAGGCAGATTGGGCAGCGTGTCTACATTTTTAACCAATTCCTCCGCACTCTCCAGGTAACGACATTTTTGCTCGTACTCCTCCTTGGAGATCCTTCCCTCGTAGCAATCGATCTTGTAATAACACTTTAACAGCTTGTACCGCGCCAGCACATCCTTGATCAACGCGCCCAGCTTGGTGCTCTTATTCATAATGGAGAGCGGAATACTCATCTTGCCGATGTCATGGAGACTCGCCGCCAACACCAGTTGCTCTTTCCTGTTTTCGTCAAAAAATTCGGCAAATCTCCCTGCCTCGTGCTCTGTATTGAGAAAATCTACAAAGCCTGCGGCGTACTTCGTCACATTTTTGGTATGACTGCCGTTGTAAGGAGTCCTTTCGTCTATGATCGTCGCCATCGTCTCCACATAGGAGTACATCATATCCTTGATCTCACGCAGATACCTCAGATTGGATATGGATATAGACGCCTGGGAAGCTAAAGACATGACCACTTTCTCATAACCCGAATCAAAAGGCACAATTTCCCCGTTCTCCATGGCGTTGATCAACTGCAGCACTCCGATCAATTCCCCGTCGTGATTCCGCAGGGGGATCACCAGCATGGACTTGGTCCGATAACCCGTCAGAGAATCATATCTCTGAGGGCCGGAAAAATCAAACTTATCGCTGTTATACACATCGGCAATGTTGACGATCTCCTCATGTATCGCAGAATACGCACACACATTCTCTTCCTTGAGCGGCACGGGCGGCATATCGATCACTTCCCCCTCACCGCCTCTATATATGCCCAGCGAGACAGTCCGCATGATCTTAAAATGAAGTTCGCCCTCATCATACAGATACAGTGTACCGCCGTCACAGTTCGTAATGTTCATGGCATTTTCCATGATCAATTCAAACAGACAATTATGGTTTTTCTCGATTGTGAGCAAAATGCCCATCTCCAGAATCTCTTCGTATTGTTTCTCTGTCAGCTTCATATCTTAAAACACCCACCTATCCTTCCTGTAAAACAAATTTAGCAAAAATTCTAAACTCAGAATTGCAAAAAAATGCAATATCCATTATTATAATATATATATCGAATTTTGAGGTAAAAAATATATGTCTATCATTGAGATTATACCAAAAAGAGAAGAAATAGGCAAGTCGTTGGCGCTTGCCGACAAATATCAAGCAGCATTTGAATACAATGATTTCTATTCTCCGAATGTGCTGGACGATCCAAAACAGATCGACAATTTGATCTCCTTTTATCTCAAGCTGCCCCATGACAGAAGCAAGGATACCCTGCACGGCGCCTTTCTCGATATGGTGATCCACAGCGCCGATTCGCAGATTCGCCGGATATCCGACTACAGGATGAGACAGAGTATGGACATCGCTAAAGCATTAGGCATACGAGGCGTTGTGTTTCACACCAATTTAATCGCCAATTTTCGGGACAAACCCTATCAGGAGAACTGGCTGAAACAAAATCGCGACTATTTTCTTGCTCTCGCGACAGACTATCCCGATATTGAGATTTTTATGGAGAATATGTTTGATTTAAGTCCGACAATGTTCGCCGCATTTGGAGAGGCCACCAAAGATTGCCCGACCGTTCATCTATGTCTTGATATTGCGCATGCACACCTCTCGGACGTCCCTGTGGCAGAATGGATCAGACAAAGTTACCCCTACGTTCGCCATCTTCATGTCAATGACAATGACGGCATATCTGATCTGCACTTGGCAGTAGGGCAGGGTTCTTTGGATTGGGAAGAGTTCAACCGCATGGCACGCCAATATCAGCTTACAAGCTCTCTGCTGGTAGAGACTAGCTCTGTGGAAGGACAGGCGGAATCTTTAAGGTTCCTTGAGGCAAACCATATTTATCCCTTTCTTTAAGGCAATTTTTTGAACCTAAACAACAGGCTGATCAGCTTCGCGAACTGCCTTTATGTTACATAGACTGCGGGAACAAAAATGAATTTGTTCCCGCAGTCTGTTATATAATTACGTCTTGGCCAAACCTTCATCAGTAGAAAAACTGGTATTTCCCTGCTGTACTCACGGTAAATTCTACCGGACTAGCATAGACTGTGGCATCGCCCTGCACACGGCAAATACCGTTTTCCAGAATATATGTTTTGTCAGTCTGCAGCTCGTAGTCACCGGGTGATCTAATTGCCTGTTTGCCGGCATCCCCAGAAGAAACGCCGCCTCCGGTGGATAAAAACAGATCCCATCTCAATACCAAGGGCTCCTCTGTCGGCTGTGTAGTAATCACCCAACAAACATCGGCATCACTATATATCGGGTCAGCAACATCTAATGCACTGTATGCCAAAACCACATAATCACTTCTGTCTGATGTATGTTCTGTCTTGATCACATATCCGTTCTCGTCCAGATAACGGATCTCCATCCCCTGCGTAGCAACCGGCTCCCATGTGGGGAACGCCAGATGATCTCCCGTTTCTACTGTCGTCACGCCAGTCGTCACATCCTCCGGTCTATATATGGAGCTTGCGTGCACTTTCGGCATCGCCGCTCCCACTATCATCGCCATCGCGGCCAACATGCCGACGGCGGCCGCCATCACTGATCTTGTCCTTCTCATACTCCTCCACAACCTTTCCATCATCCCTGTAATCCTCTCGCCTGTCTATCCATATCTTCGACGACGATATCGTAAATCTCTCCCAACGTAGCACAATACTCCAGCAACTTCCACGGCTCATTGGTATGGTAATGAATCTTGATCAGCTCTTCATCACCTACCGCCAACAGACAGTCTCCCTTGAAATTCTCCGTGATATAATCGTTGATCTCGTCCTCGTCCAGATCCTCTCCTTCGATCAACAACTGTGTGTCATAACGAAATTCCAACATTTGCCTCTCCTTCCATTTTCAGGGAAATGTGCTCACATATGGTTATTATATAATATTTTTTTGGCTTTGTATAGATTTCTGAAAAAAATTTTCTAAATGCAAGTAATAGTTCAGCCTTTTCAGGTTGCCCAAATGTTACGGAAAGTTACGCTCCAGCGGGGTAATTGTTCCCATTCGGACACGCTTGCGTAAGCGCAATAAATTGCGCTCGATGAAACACGTAGCGGCACATAAGCTGACAA
>JAMPHU010000069.1 GCA_023663225.1 Candidatus Gastranaerophilales bacterium | reverse complement strand
TACCATCCGCACAATGACACTTGCTACGACCTTGGCTAAAAAGCAACTATTTTATCGCTGAACTGCCACTACACTTCTACCAGCTCATACTCCCTGGCTCCGTACCCCAGCGCTGCGGCCGCCTCGATGGTGTGCACACCGTTCTTGGACTCGATCCGCTCCAAAAGATGATCTCTGCCGGGATCATCGGAGGCGTACACCAGATCCAGACATGCCTGATCGATCGCCACAGGATCCAGAGACACCAGTATGCCGATGTCCTTCATGCAGGGATCCTCCGCGACCGCGCAGCAGTCGCAGTCCACCGACATATTTTTCATCACATTCACATAGACCAGATTGCCCTTGAAATACTCCACCACGGACATCGCCGCATCCGCCATGGACTCCAAAAAAGAATCGTGGTCGGAACTCCAGAAAGCCTCCGTATCGCCCACGCCATGAATATATGCCTTGCCATAGGAGGAGGCGACACCGATGGAAAGCTGCTTGATGGCTCCGCCGTATCCGCCCATGGGATGTCCCTTAAAGTGGGACAACACCAACATAGAATCATAATTTGCAATGTTTTTGCCCACAAAATTCTTATGGATGCGCTTTCCGTTAGGAATCGCAAGCTCCAGATCCGGTCCTTCCGCATCCAGCAGATCCACGGTAAAATACTTGCTCCAGCCGTGCTTCTCTAACGTCTCCAAGTGCTTCTCGGTGGTGTTGCGTGAACCCTCATATGCCGTATTGCACTCCACGACCACGCCGTTCACATATTCCACCATCGGTTTCCAAAATTCCGGTTTTAAAAAATTCTGGTTGCCCTCCTCGCCGGAATGAAGCTTCACCGCCACCTTGCCAGGCAGCTCCCTCCCCGCCATTTTATACAGTTCCACCACCTTCTTTGGGGTGATTTCTCTAGAAAAAAATACCTTTTCCGCCATAGCTTATAACCTCCTTTTTATTTTTGAATCTTCCTATTTTTATCCCAATCCCAACAACATTCCAACCACTCTGACCAAAAACGCCGCGATCCACGCAATCACGCACTGTCCCGCCACGACGCCCACAGCCCACTTTATCCCCAGTTCCCGCTTTACCGAGGCAACTGCCGCCACACAGGGCGTATAGAGAAGACAAAATACCAGAAGGCTTGCCGTGGCCAAAGGCGTGACTGCGCCAAGCAGGGCATCCGTAGTGCCAAAGAGCACGGACAAAGTGGAGACCACGCTCTCCTTCGCCAAAAATCCTGTGATCAGAGCCGTGGAGATCCTCCAATCTCCTATCCCCAGCGGCGTCAAAAGCGGTGCGATCAGTCCCGACGCCGACGCCAATATACTGTCATGGGAGTCTGCAACGATATTCAGCCGAAAATCAAATGTCTGTAAAAACCAAATCACGATAGTCGCCACAAATATGATGGTAAAAGCTCTCTGCAAAAAGTCTTTTGCCTTGTCCCACAGTAAATGTGCCACATTCTTGACGCCAGGCATCCGATAGTTGGGCAGTTCCATGACAAAAGGAACCGCTTCCCCCCGAAACACCGTCCCCTTCATTAAAAGCGCCATGAGGATCCCCAAAAGGCTTCCCAGCACATACAGCGAGATCATCACCACCGCGCCCTTCCCCGGGAAAAATACTGCGGTAAAAAAGGCATAAATCGGCACCTTTGCAGAACAACTCATAAAGGGCGTCAACAGAATCGTCATCTTCCTGTCCCGCTCAGAGGGTAGAGTCCTGGTAGCCATCACCCCCGGAACCGTACAGCCAAAACCGATCAACATAGGCACGATACTCCGGCCGGACAGACCGATCTTGCGCAGCAGCTTGTCCATCACAAAAGCCACGCGCGCGATATATCCGCTGTCCTCCAAAAGAGACAGGAAAAAGAACAGAGTCACGATAATGGGCAGGAAACTCAAAACGCTGCCCACACCGTTGAAAACGCCATCTATCACCAGAGAATGAAGCGCTTCATTCACTCTGGTAGCCGTGAGAGCAGCGTCCGCTAGATCGGACAGCCATGTGACGCCCATCTCCAACAACTCCTGAAGCCAAGCGCCTATCACATTGAATGTCAACCAGAACACCAAACCCATGATCCCTATAAAAGCGGGGATCGCCGTATATTTTCCCGTCAGAATCCGGTCGATCCGCGCGCTGCGCACATGCTCTCTGCTCTCCTTAGGCTTGACTACGGTGGCTGCGCACACCTCCTTGATAAAGGAAAATCTCATATCCGCGATGGCCGCGGCGCGATCCATACCGCTCTCCGTCTCCATCTGACAGATCACATGCTCTAACATTTCCTTCTCATTCTGATCCAGTGCAAGGCTCTCCAAAATGTCACGATCCCCTTCCGCCAGCTTGCTGGCGGCAAAACGCACCGGAATACCCGACCGCATGGCATGATCCTCTATCAAGTGCATTATGGCATGGAGACATCTGTGCACGGCCCCGCCGTTCTGATCTGCGCCGCAAAAATCGATCCGCCCCGGCCTCTCCTGATATTTCGCCACGTGGATCGCATGATCCACCAGCTCGTCGATGCCCTCATTTTTCGCTGCAGAGATCGGCACTACAGGGATTCCCAACAATTTCTCCATCTCGTTGATCTGGATCGCACCGCCATTTCCTCTGACTTCGTCCATCATATTCAAGGCCAACACCATAGGGATATCCAACTCCATAAGCTGCATGGTCAAGTAGAGATTCCGCTCCATATTGGAAGCGTCCACGATATTGATGATCCCCTTGGGATGTTCGTTCAGCACATACGTCCTGGTCACAATCTCCTCGCTGGAATAGGGCGACATGGAATAGATCCCCGGCAAATCTGTGATCAGCGTGTTGCCATGCCCTCTGATCACACCATCCTTCCTGTCCACTGTGACGCCGGGAAAATTACCCACATGCTGATTCGCTCCCGTCAACTGATTAAAAAGTGTAGTCTTGCCGGTATTTTGGTTGCCCGCCAGAGCAAAGGTCAAAAGAGTATCCCCGGGCAGCGGCGTTTCCGTATCCTTCTCATGGTATTTTCCACCCTCGCCAAGACCGGGATGCTCGATTGGTCTTGTCTGCTTTTTGCCGTATCTTACGATACTCTCCTGATCTACATCCCGAATATTCTCGATATCGATCTTCTCCGCATCCGCCAGGCGCAGCGTCAACTCATAGCCATGGATCATAAATTCCATGGGATCTCCTAACGGCGCATATTTCACCAGCACAATATCCGCGTTCGGTATCACTCCCATGTCCAAAAAATGTTGCCTGAGCGCGCCATCTCCGCCCACCGCAGTGATCGACGCCATCTTGCCGACTGGCAGCTCTCTAAGGGTCATACGGACGCCTCCTTTATCCTCTCTGTATCTTTTGTGCCGTCAAGAATGAAGATATTGACGAAGCACATCCATGATAATATCTATGTCAAGAGGCTTTGCGATATGAGCATCCATGCCGTTCTTCAACGCAGCCTCCTTATCCTCCTCCAAAGCGTTGGCCGTCATAGCGATAATCGGCAGATCCCGCACATCCTTTCTGGGCAGGTTGCGGATCGTTCTGGTGGCCTCGTAGCCATTCATAACCGGCATCTGCACATCCATCAATATCACGTCATAATAGTACTCTTCTGAACGGCTCACCATATCCACAGCATCCGTGCCGTCCGGCGCCGATTCCACCACAAATCCCGCTTCCGTCAGGATCACCTCCGCGATCTCACGGTTCAGCTCGATATCTTCCACCAAGAGAACCCGCTTTCCCTTAAAGTCGGCTTGGATCCACTCGGTATTCTCCTCGACCTTAGTGTTCAGATTGTTGGCAGACAAAAGCGCAGACCGCAGATCCGACATAAAGAGAGGTTTTGCGCAGAAAGCAGTGACACCCGCCTCCTTGGCCTCCTCCTCGATATCCGTCCAATCGTAAGCGGTCAATATAATGATAGGTACATCGCGCCCCGCCAGGCTGCGGAGCTTTCGCGCCGTCTCCACACCGCTGGTCTCCGGCATCTGCCAGTCCACAATAAAAGTATGAAACGCATCGCCCTCCTCATAGGCCATCTTGGCGCGATATACTGCCTCTTTGCCGGATGTCGTCCACTCTGCGCGCATCCCGATCTGCTTGAGCAGCTTGCTCACGCCGCCGCACACATCAAAATCATCGTCCACCACCAGCGCGCGCAGACCTTGCAATTCTTTGATCTGCTCCGCACTTTTCTCCACATCCAGCAGCTTCAGGCCAAGCTCCACAGTGAACGTGCTGCCCTTGCCGACTTCACTCTCCACAGATATCGTACCGTTCATCATCTCCACGATATTTTTGGTGATCGCCATGCCAAGACCCGTCCCCTCGATTCCGGTCTTGGTGGTGGTAGCTTCCCGCTCAAAAGGCTCAAAGATATGCTCTACAAACTCGGGCGACATGCCGATGCCATTGTCTTTGATGGTAAAAACATAATCCCCATAACCGTGCCGGAAAGTAGTCTTTTGGGTGACCCTAAAAGAGATGCTCCCCTTGGCAGGCGTGTATTTCACGGCATTGCTCAAAAGGTTGATAAACACCTGGTTCAGTTTCAGCGGATCCGCGATCACATCCTCGTTGGTCACCTCGAAAGTATCAATAAACAGATTCAACTGCTTTGCCTTCACTTGAGGCTGTATGATGTTGAGAAGATTGTGCATCATCTCGGAGAAATTGCACTCCTGCTCGTTGATCTGCACCTTTCCGCTCTCGATACGGCTCATATCCAGGATATCGTTGATCAGGCTGAGCAGATGATTGCTGGAAGAGAGAACCTTCTGCAGACAATCCTTCACCTGATCCTTATTGTCGATATGATTGACCGCAATAGTGGTAAAACCGATGATCGCGTTCATGGGCGTGCGGATATCGTGGGACATATTGGAGAGAAAAGTGGTCTTGGCCGCATTGGCATGCTGTGCCTGCATCAGAGCCTCCTGGAGAGCTTTCGTCTGCTCTCTCTGCCTTTTTACCTGTTCCGTGATCTCCTTAGCCACGACCATGACCATGATGTCCCCACTGTCAGTGTCTCTTGTCATAATGAAGCTCTGTCGCACACACATCTGACTGTCTGTCTCTCTCCAACTCCAAAAATCGACATTGACTTCCGCTTCTCCACACTCAAAACGTTCCTTCAGATAGTCCACATTGACAACTCTGCGGTACTCCTCCAGAGAGTCCTCCAAGACAAAAACCTCCCATTTTTCAAAACACTCGGAGGCCTTGCAGGGCAGGGCAAGTCCCGCCCGCTCCAAAAGCGATATAGTCTTTCCATCCATCTCCCGCACCACATCATCTTCCACCAAATCCTTGGTCAGATTGAACTCATAGGTACAAAAAGCGTTGGAAGTGATGGCGATCCTGTACTGCCTCTCCTTGCGGTTCGCTAAGGACATCTTCGCTTGGATGCGCAGTTCCCTCTCTTTGACTTCCGTAATATTCTGCCGGATAAACAAGACCTTGCTCGCCTGGCCTTCGTTTCTCTCCAGACAGATCACATTGAAATGATCCCACTCCCCCTTGCCGTCGTGCAGCACATGACATTCAAAGCGCAGATCATTGCGTTCCCGCAACGCTTCCCGGATCGCGTTCTTTTCAACCACTTCCATAAATTCGCGACGCTCGTTCTCCTCCGGAATAAACTTACCCACATATTCCGTCAACTCCCAATAATTTCCGGTGACAGCAAGTTCGTCTCCCTCCGGCTTGGTTCCCGCCAGATAGAGATAGGTATCCGCCTCCAAATCCACCATTGCAAAGCGGGAAAACAACGTGTTGACGCCGTCAGTGATATAACCCATCTCCCGATTCTCCCGCTCCAACTGCCTCTTTTCCTTACCGGCCTGCACAAGCATCGCCACGATATAGAGAACAAACAAACAGATCAGTAAGGTTTCCAGTTGCATCCCTATCAGGTTTTCCGCCTGTACCATGCTCTCTGTGACACTCTTGGGGAAAGTCTGCACCAACACAAAATCATTTCCCGAAAGATATCTTGCGCAGATATTGTCGGTTCTGCTGCCAGAGCGGCAGACATAGACGCCCTCTCCCCCATTTTCAAACACCTGCCCCACCTGTCCGGCGGTCTCTTCGTCGATCATCTCTGTCTCCAACAGCATGTCCAGGATCGTACCTTTGTGCCCCTTAGCGTCGGAACAGGCAAGGATCCTGCCGTCCGGCATACACAGATGTATGGAGGCCGCCTCCCCAAAATAGGTGGCGCCCAGCATATCCTTCAAGTATTCCTCCGCCAGATAAGCGCCCCGCAGCACGCCTATGATCTCGCCCTGATAACGAACAGGCGCATAGAAGCTCAATATCGTCTCATCAAAAAAAGCGGAGTCAAACACCACAGCCGTCCCGCTATACCCCTCTATGCCGAGGGTGTAATAATCTCTTCCCTCCGCACTGGCGGTTCTTCCGTCAGCAGCGTGATCGATCCCTTCCAAATCCGTGAAAACCAACGCATCAAACAGAGAGTAATCCTCTAATTCCCGCAAAGTGCGGGTATCGATCTTGGGTTCAGTAAGGCTTTTTCCCAGAAAAAAGGTATACGTGTCAATTAAATTCAGGGCGTTATCAAATATTTCATCAATCTGATCCGCCATCTGACGCGCCGAGTCTGCGGCGTAATTTTTGTTGCGCTCCTCCATCCGCATCCTGTTCTGTGTGGTATACCAGCGGAACAAGACAATGATCGCCAGTATAAGCAACACCACATATGTAATCTTCCGCAAATACTTTCCCTTTTTCATAACACCTGTATCCTTTTGGTTTCTATTTAATAAAATTTTATCATTTTCCATTCTATTGTCAATAGACGTCAGCAGCAAGACATAAAACATTTTAAATTGCTGTTTTACACAGTTAAAGAAGCAAGATAAAAACATAAAATTGGGGGATCTGCAAAAAATAAAAAGAAATGTACCATAGCCGCGCATACCTCAAATTCTATAACATTTATATATTTTTCTTGATATTATATAATGCAATAAAACTATAAGGAGAAAACCATGAAAGGAAAGGAGAATACAATGTTTAAAGTTTATCCAGCTATTTTTCATGAAGAGGATGGCTATTGGATGGAATTTCCCGATCTGGACGGATGTATAACAGAAGGGAATACCATTGAAGAAGCAATGTCAATGGCGCAAGAGGCGTTGGGACTGTGGCTTGTTTCTCAAATGGAAATGGGGAACGAAATTCCTTCGCCATCTGATATTGCTGACATCCATGCTGATGACGGGATAGAAGGGGGTGAGGCTTATGCGAATTACATTACATATCGGTAAATACACCTTTACGATAATTGTAAAGAGCAACAACCGCCACTCGGCAAAGTGAACGGCTGTTTAAATAAGTAATTATTTAACTTCTTGTACAAAGCCAACCGCTTGTCGCAGTGCTTCTTTCTGTTTATATTATAGACAGAGGCTTTATAAATGTCAACCAGACAATTACTTGAATTTTCATTGCCTGAATTCCAGTATTCAGTAAGAATACTTAACAGGAAACAGGCTTGTCGCCATACTTCCGCCAGAACAGCTTGACCTAATAGCTCCAAAATACAAAATGAAACAATCGGGGTGACAGGATTCGAACCTGCGACCTCCTGGTCCCAAACCAGGCGCTCTAGCCAAGCTGAGCCACACCCCGTTATCCGCTTTGCGCCTACAAAAGAAGCCTATAACAGCACAGGAGATATTATATCCCATCTCCTCCACACCTGTCAAGAATTTGTTCCGCTTCTGAGATTTGGGCAGCCGCAGAATCTACAAGTACGCTATGGTAAAATCCAGATTTTCCTCGCTGTCCATCTCCATAATGATATAGGAGGGTCTGCGCCCTTCCTGCCTGGGATAAGAGAGACTTCCGGGATTGATGGCAATCACACTCCCGTCCCGATCCACGACAGGCCGATGCGTATGCCCATACATCACAATATCCATGCGTCTGGCGACCGCCTCCCGCTTGATGGTCTCATTGCCCATAGACACATAGTAATTATGGCCGTGCGTAAGCCAGACACGATATTTTCCGATCGCAAACTCCTCCTCTCTGGGCAGATTGGAGAAAAAATCATTATTTCCCAGCACGATCTTCATAGGACAACCCGCCGCCTGCATAAGCGCCGATTCGCTTCCCTCAGCGTCGCCACAGTGAATCACCATGTCCGGACGGTGCATTTCCACTACCTTAAAGTAATTTTCATTCTTTCTGTGAGTGTCACTCACGATCAGTATTTTCATATTTCTTCAGTTCCTCTTTCATAAGCTGCAATGCCTTTCCCCGATGACTGATCTGATTTTTCTCCGCCTCTGTAAGCTCCGCCATTGTCCGTCCAAACTCCGGCACATAAAAAATAGGGTCGTAGCCAAACCCGTTGTCTCCTCTGGCCTCACAGTCAATGCGCCCTTCCACAGTCGCCCTCACGGTCAATTCCCTGCCATCCGGCAGCACCGCCGCAATGGCGCAGACAAACCTGGCCGTGCGCTCACGCTCCGGCACGCCTTCTAAGCGTCTTAAAATATCGGCCATCTTTATACTGAAAGCAGTATTTTCTCCCAGATATCGGGCGGAGTGGATCCCCGGCTCTTTGTTCAAAAAATCCACTTCCAGACCGGAATCATCCGCCATCACAATACCGTCTGTCAATGCCGCGACAGCTCTCGCCTTGATCAGAGCATTTTCTTCAAACGTACTGCCGTTTTCCTCCACATCCGTCTCAACGCCCGCTTCCTTCATCGAGACCGCCTCATAGGGCGCATCCGACAGAATTTCCTTTATTTCCTTCATCTTTCCGGCATTGCCGGTCGCAAAAATAATCGTGTTCTTCATTCGCAGCCTCCACGCGATTCTCACTGATCTGCTTCCTGTCTAGTCCTATTGTACGCTTCCTCAATGGCATCTGCAATCCCTTGCGCCAACTTCTCACGGTATGCCGCCTGCCCCAACAGTTCCGCCTCCTGCCCATTGGTCAGATATCCCACATTGATCTGCGCCGCCGGTATCGTGATTTCATAGAGAATACTATCGCTTCCTGCGGGAAGTAACCCCACCGCCCGATTGCTGGATGCGATGGTCACATTCCTAGTCAGGATATCCGCCCACTCCACATTTCCAAAGTCGGGGATAAAGTACGTCTCATTGTACAATCCCTGTATCCCATAGTTGGCGGAATCCTCGTCCATTCCCGCCGCAATCCTGATATAGAGATCGGCGTCCACCGCCTCGACCAATCCCAGGCGATCTTCCTCGGACACTTCCACATCCTCCTGTCTGGTAAAATACAGCTTAATATCAGAATGTTCTATCCTATCCGCGATCAGCGCGGCGATCTGAAGGGAAAGCGTTTTCTCGGCATAACCTCTATAAACGCCGCCGCTCTCACGGCCGCCGCCCATGGGATCGATCACGACCACCTGGCTGTAGACCTCCTTTGGATGAAAGAAGCTGATCGCCATCGTCTGATCTCCTGCGGCAGAACTGTATTCCATGGTGCTGTAATACTCCCACACATTGTCCATCTGAAATTTCAGGATGACACCGCCCCTCTGGGTATCACAGTATGCGGACACAATAGAGGAGACATCCCCCTGTATCATATTCTCCGCGTAATAAGTCCCGTCCACGCCCTCAATGTAGACCCAAAGCTCTCTGTCCCAATAACGGCTCTCTACCACTACGTTATCCGCCTTGGTATTACGCGTCAGCGGGATCCGAATACAACCTTCGCTGTCCGCCTGCGGCACAAGCATAAGCTCCGTTCTGCCCCCTATGTAATCGCCTGCCTCCATCGTCATCTGCTCTCCCACTTCACTGGAAATGACGATTGTCTTGTGGAGCGCCACATACAGCATAACGCCCATACATACCGCACACAAAAGCGTCCACTCTATCAAAGTGATCACCATATTCAATTTTCTGGGATCCATCTGCTTCATCTTTTCCATTATACACCAACGTCTCTATTTTCTGTGCGCTTTTTGAGCGCCGGGCTTCGGCCCCAAATACTGCAAATAATAGGTTTTCATCATTCCATTATAAAGTTTTCGATTCTTGTCTGCCTTGCGCCCCAGCGCGGCTTCCGCCTGTTCGTATGCCGTGATCAGATACAGGCTCCAGGCATCCAGCCCCCTGTATCGCTCCCCAATGATACGGTAAAGCGCGGAAAGCTCCTCTCCTCCCTGCAGCCGCTCCCCATAGGGCGGATTGGTAATGATAAATCCGTATTTTTTGGCATGACTCAACTGATCCACACCTCTGCGCTGGAAATGGATCAAATGATCCACTCCGGCAAGCCTTGCATTTTCCCTGGCAATGGAGACCATCTCATCGTCGATATCATAACCCTGGATATCTGTCTCCACATTCAGATCAAGCAGCTCCCGCGCCTCCTCCAGCGCATCCTCCCACAGTCCGGTATCCACAATATGCGGCCAGCTCTGGGCAGTAAAGCTGCGATTCATCCCCGGCGCCATATGCGCCGCCATCATGGCCGCCTCAATGGGTATCGTGCCGCTGCCGCAAAAGGGATCCACCAGGATGCGATTCCCCCTCCAGGGCGTGAGCATGATCAGCGCTGCCGCCAGATTCTCCGCAATGGGCGCCTTCGCCGTCAGTTTACGATATCCCCGCTTATGCAGGGACTCTCCCGTACTGTCCAACCCTACCGTCACTTCGTCTTTCAGCAAAAATACCCGAACGGGAAAACGCAGCCCGCTCTCCTCAAACCAACTGAGATGATAAGCGCCCTTCAAACGCTCCACCATCGCCTTTTTCATAATAGATTGGATATCCGAGGGACTGAACAGCTTGGATCTCACACTGGCAGCCTTTGTCACCCAGAATTTACCATCCACAGGAATATATTCCTCCCAGGGCAACTCCTTCGTACCCTGAAAAAGCTCCTCAAAAGTCTCCGCATGGAAGCTGCCTACCTTGATCAGAATACGCTCCGCCGTCCGCAAAAAAATATTGGCCCTGCACAAAGCCTCCTCATCGCCAAAAAAGACCACTCTGCCGTCCGTCACCTCCGTGACGTCGTACCCCAGGTCTGTGATCTCCCGCTTCAAAACTGATTCCATACCAAAATGGCAAGGGACTATCAACTCAAATTTTCTCATTCCCTGCTTCCGATCCTTTATCTATGATTACTAAGTATACCTTCTTTTTTCCTTATTGTAAAGATTTGTGCCACGCATACGCCAAAAAGGGACGCCCGAAGGCGCCCCTTTGCACCGGAACCGACCAGCCTGTTAGAAATTGTTGTTCTGGTTGTTGTTCTGATTCTGGTTATTCTTCTGATTGTTCTTCTGGTTGTTGTTCTGATTCTGGTTGTTGCTGTTCTTGCAGTTCTGGTTGTCAGAATCGTTAGCGTTGTTATACTTGTTGTTGTCGTTGTTATAAGACATTTTCCAATCCTCCTGTTGATTTGTAGTTACAGGAAGTAGTATGTCAAATCCAACAAAAACTATCCAAAAATAATAGTGGTACTTTGGTACTATTTCACGATTGCATTTATAAGACTTTTGTACTATAATGTAATTGTAAATAGTTCTAAGCACTATTTACTCCCCTATATTAATTATTTATTACTCCCCTCATATGAGCCGCCAGCTCCCCTGGCGGCTCATATCCATTGATCGAATACTTTTTCCATCCTGTTCAGCTCAGCCATTGATCGAATACCTTCTCCCTCTTGGTCAGCTCAGCCAATCCTGAAACAGCTTTACCACAAAAACAACTGCTGCCAACACCAGGATCACCGGCGCCAAATAAGCCAGCACTGAAAAAATAAAGCCAAACACCAGCATCACAACGATCAGGATCAGAAGTCCTACCAGCCACCCCGGCAGGCGGAATACCTGATGCTTCTCCTCGCCCCTGTAGTCGTAACCGCCGCTCTGATATCCCTGCGCACTGCCTTGGTACTGCGATTCTCTCGGTGAGTCGTAATAACCCGACGTATTGTATATCGTATCATTCCCCTGTGTCTGCACAATCGTTTTGGCGATCAGCCTGGGGTCGCCGAGAGCGGACAACACCTCCGCCTCCGTCTTGCCCTTGCGAACTTCCGCATTGATATAATCCTCATAATAACTCACGTTATCCATAACAAGCCCGGCACTCAAGCTTCCCTGTAAGCCAACTCTCAATCCGTCCAAAAATTCCTGCTTTGTCATATCATTCCTCTCCACCAGGCCCCCTTACAGTTGATCCATGCCGCGGCCCGAAGTAAGCCGTTTCAGATAAGTATCCGGATCCTTCTGCATATCCAGCATGGTACGAAAAGCGTCTAACACCATTCTCTCTTTATTGCACGCGGAAGTATTCTTACCGATATCCCTGATCAGATTATAGCGGTCCATCTGCCACACGTAGAGATCTGACAGCGAATAGCCTCTGCACTTCACATCATCCATCAGTGTGTGATGATCCAAATAATACATAAATTCCCGCATCATGCCATCGTCGGCCGTCAGACCTTCCCACAGCTCATTCATCCACTTTGAATCTCTGCCCGCATACTCTCCCAACGCCAGAAACCCTTCATACGCCTTGATTCTTCTGGCATCATAAATAATACCGCCCATGAAATACGCTTCCTTTCCTTAACGCACTCACTGTAATTATTTTAGCACGCCTGCCCTGCCCCGTAAATATACTGCCTCAAAAGTATTTATAAACTTTTTCTAAATCTCACCACTTCTTATGCGGGCAGCGGTTGTGGCTGATCGCGGCCCGCAGTTCCACATAGCATCCGCAGCTACGGCACATTCCCTGCAAAAGCATGTCGCAGGATCTGCAGACCTCCAGACGCTTGTCATACAGCGGCGCATCCGCCTTGATATCCGGATTCAAATTGGCAATATAATCATGCAGGGAACGGAAATATTCCTCCTCGCCCACCAGATCTTTTGTGAGACATCGTTTACATAGTATGCGCGATGTTTTTCTGTTCTCTTCCATATAATATGTACCATTCCTCGCGGGAGTCAACAACCCCGCTGCAAGCAACGAGGCATCAAAAGAGGGACTGCCACAAAATGGATCAATTTCCATTTTATAACACTCCCTCTGCTACGTGCGTGAGAGGATTCGAACCCCCGACACCTTGGTCCGTAGCCAAGTGCTCTATCCATCTGAGCTACACGCACACACCTTCACCTACAACATGGTATCACATGACCATATTCAATGCAGAAAACGGCCGAATGGCCATCCATACCATGATCGGCTTGCGATCATGGTATATTGTAACCTCTGGTGATTAAAAAGTCAAGCACAAATTTTATGCTGTAACATTTTTCAGCGCTTCCGCATTGGCATTGAGTCCCCGCACGATCTGCGCAGTCTCCTCCACGGCCTCTCCGTTTGCTTCGCATACCTCGTACGTCTCGTTGGCATGGGCAGACACCTGTTCTGTAATAGCGGAAATGGTCTGTATCTTCTCTACAATAGAGGAATTTGCGCTTTCCAAATTGCTGACGATCTTTAGCAGATCTCTGGTCTGCGTCTCCACCTTTTTGGTTCCCTTGGAAATACCGTTGAAATTCTCCTGCACCACTTTGGTGCTCTCCGCATTGGCCTTGTTGCTCTCAGCCACTACATTCACAGCCTGCGCCACCTGATCCAGCTCTCTGTTGATATTGTCGATCAGCTCGGTAATATTGACGGTGGCAACCATCGTCTGATTCGCCAACGCCGAGATCTCGCTCGCCACCACAGCAAATCCTTTTCCTGCCTCTCCCGCTCTCGCCGCCTCGATGCTGGCATTGAGGGAAAGCATCACCGTGCTGTCCGCAATATTGGTGATCGTCTCGATGATGGTATTCATCTGTCTGGTGTAGTCCGTCAGCTCCTTCATTTGATCCAACACCTGGCCGTTGGCTTCCATGGACTTGCCCACCTGATTGACCAACGCCTCCATCTGCCGGTGTCCGTTCTCCACTTTTTTCGCGGTATCAAGCATACTGTCCTCTATACTGCTGGTGGTATCCTTGACCTGTACGATATGTCCCTGAATCTCCTCCGTCTGTTCCATCTGTGTCTGGATGGACTCTGCGACTTCCTGATTGCCGGAAGACACTTCTTTCATGGCGTTCTGAATCTTTCCCATCGCCTCGCTCAGACTGCCCATCTTACCGTTGATCTGTTCCACATCCGAAATCATGCGGTCAGAGGAGGAAAGCACCTCCTTCATCATCTGGTCCGACGCTTCATGCCGCTCGTTGATCTCCTTGACCTTCTCTTTGTTGATCCGCTTGTTGGCAGCGGCGATCTGCATCACAAAGATCCCCGTGATCAGCAGACTCAACAGTCTGATTTCCAGATCAGGAATCTCCGACGCCTGAAATCCCACCGTGATCATACGGTAGACAACATATATCACATTGACCAAAAAGGCCGCGCCGCAAAAGATCCCGCAATACAGGATGTCGGAAAACAATGTCACAACCACAAACATGGGGAAGGCATAGGTAAAAGGAGTCACACTGTTGGTGGTAAACACCGCAAACGCGTACATGATCCCATAACCCACGCCGGTGATGACACTCACGGCCTTCGTTTCCTTGTTCCCCCGATACACGAGAAAATCCGCGACCACAGGAGCCACACTAATCAAAATAAAAAATAAAGTATAACCCAATGTCCTGGAACCCTTGATCCATTCCAGCAAATATGCAAGAAGCAACGCAGTAGCTATAATGGTATAAGACCGCAGAACCGTCTTATTGATATACGCCTTATCTGAGAACTTCATCGCTCAGGCCTCCTATCTTTTGTCTTTAAAATACTTTCTCCGCCACGCGATTTAAAGTCTCCAATACTTCCTTATCATTAAACGGCTTGACGATAAACTCTTCCGCGCCGCGTTTGAGAGCTTCCACCATCTTTTCTTTCTGTCCGGCGGCGGTCACCATGACCACCTTGGCATTTTCATTCTCATTCTTGATCAGGCTCAAAGATTCAATCCCGTCCATGGTCGGCATCGTGATATCCATTGTGACAATGTCAGGTCTGAGCTCTTTGTACTTTAAATATCCTTCCTCTCCGTTGGACGCTTCTCCGACAATCTCAAAGCCTCCCTTTTCCAAAGTTTCCGCCAAAATCTTTCTGGATACCTTGGAATCATCCACCAACAATACTGTAGCCATTCGTCTCTCCTCCTATACCCTATATTAATTCCGCCACTGTAAAATATAATCCCTTATCACCCACAAAGATCGGCACCCTGCAGATGGAATTTCTTCTGATTGGATCTCTCACTCCCGAATACTCCAAAGGCATCATTTCAAAAAATTCGCCCCGCCTGCTCAACTCCGACGCATAGACGCCATTGACACAGTTTAACAGCTCCCCTGCCGCATCCATCGCATCCTCATCCAGTATCTCAAACTCCTCATGGCCGAACACGGAACACACCTTCAAAAGTCCCCCGTCCCGCTCAGAAAAACAGCTTACAAAACCGCTCTCCCAGGCAAGCGTCTGACTCACCATGGGCTCCGGCGGAAAAGTATCCACCATAGCGCCTTCTCCCATATAGAGGCTCCCGCCGATCACCTTCTGCATGGTCTCCAGCGCGGCCGCAATGATATCTCCGTACTGCTTCGCCTCTTCCGGCAGCATCAGAGGCACGATCCGCTTGGCATCATTGCACTTGAGATCCTCCATCTCCGCATTGTTGTAACCGTTTTCTCTCTTGAAATCGGCTAACAGTCCTTCAAAATCTTCCATCAAGATCAACTGCTCGTCAACTAAAGTCTGCATGAACTTCAAGTAGACGCTGTCCCGCCGCTTTAAAAGCTTGTCGGCCTGCTCCTCAGTGAAGAATCCTCTGCCCACAGCAGCCGCCTCAAACGCCTCGTCCGCTTCGCCCACAGACTCTATGAGCTCTACTACCTGTTCCACACTCAGAATACCTTCCTCCAAGGCTGCCAGAGCCAACGTCACTTTTGCAGAATCCAGCTTTTCCAATACTTGCTGCAGTTGATTCTTCGTGATCTTCGCGTTCTTGACAAGATATTTGCCCAATATGTACTCTACCATGCTCCCTCTCCCATTCTGTTTAGAATCAATGTGATTAAAAGACCTGCTCAAAAAGATAGAAAAATACATTATCCACTCCATTTTAGTATATCGCTAAGTAAAAGGAGTGTCAAGGAATAATCTGATCATAAGATTGAAATACTATCGAAAAAACGACCCAAAAATCTACAAATACTCAGTCAGGAGGCTTACAATATGATACAACGCGCTCAACTCACTATGGACGGCAATCAGGCCGCGGCACATGTGGCATACGCTTACAGCGAGGCCGCGGCGATCTATCCCATCACGCCCTCTTCTCCCATGTCGGAGATCGTCGATGAATGGGCAGGCGCAGGGAGAACCAATATCTTTGGCCGCCCTCTTTTGGTCTCGGAGATGCAGTCCGAGATCGGCGCCGCCGGCGCAGCGCACGGCGCATTAGCCGCGGGCGCGCTTGCGGTAACTTTCACATCCTCACAGGGCCTTCTTTTGATGCTGCCCAATCTCTACCGGATCGCAGGGGAACTGCTCCCGGGTGTCTTTCATGTGGCCGCCAGAACCCTGGCCACTCACGCCCTCTCCATCTTTGGCGATCACTCTGACATTTACGCGTGCAGACAGTCCGGCGCGGCGATCTTTGCCGCGGGCAGCGTGCAGGAAGTGATGGATCTCGCTCCCGTGGCGCATCTGTCCGCCCTCACGGGCAGTATTCCTTTCCTGAACTTTTTTGACGGTTTCCGCACCTCCCATGAACTCCAAAAAATTGATGTATGGGATTATCAGGACTTGGCGGAGATGTTCGACCATGCCGCTTACGAGGCTTTCCACCGCAGAGCGCTTCATCCCCACAACGGGCGTATGTACGGCTCCGCCCAAAATCCCGATATCTTCTTCCAAGCCAGGGAAGCATCCAACCCATACTATGACGCGCTGCCCGGTATTGTAGAGGCAAATCTGCAAAAAATCAACGAAAAACTGGGGACTTCCTACGGACTTTTGAATTATTATGGCAGTCCTCTCGCCACGCATGTCATCATCGCCATGGGCAGCGTCTGCGAGACGATACGGGAGTATCTGACCGCCTGTGAAACCTCCTCTCCGGAAAAATACGGCCTGATCGCCGTACATCTCTACCGTCCTTTCCCTGCAGAGCGCCTGGCGGAGCTTCTTCCCAAGACCACAAGACAGATCTCCGTCTTGAGCCGCACCAAGGAACCTGGCGCTCCCGGCGAACCTCTGTATCTGGATGTCCTCTCCGCCCTGCAGGGAAGTCCCTTTCAGAACATCCGAGTGTTTTCCGGGCGATACGGCTTAAGTTCCAAGGATACCACACCGGCCCAGATCGCCGCGGTATACGCCAATCGGGAAAAGAACTTTTTCACCATCGGCATTCATGACGATGTGACCCATCACTCCCTCTTACTGCCCCCAATCGCCGACACCGTCCCCGCGGACACGATCTCCTGCAAATTCTGGGGTTTAGGCGGAGACGGCACCGTCAGCGCCACCAAAAACGCGGTCAAGATCATAGGCGACCACACTCCCCTGTATGTGCAGGGTTATTTTGAGTACGACTCCAAAAAATCAAGAGGACTCACCATCTCTCATCTGCGCTTTGGCAAAACGCCCATTCACAGCGCCTACTTGATCCAATCGGCGGACATGGCCGCGTGCCACAATCCCGTCTACCTCCACAAATACAATATTGTGCAGGAGATCAAGGACGGCGGGAGTTTTCTCTTAAATTGCCCGTACCGCGGCGACAAGCTGGAAGAATTTCTGCCCGATGCCGTGAAAGCTTATCTGGCCGGACACCACATCCGCTTTTTCCTCATAGACGCCCTCCGTATCGGCAAAGAGATCGGCTTAAACGACAAGATAAGCACCATTCTCCAGGCGGCTTTTTTTCACGCGAGCGCCCTGCTCCCACTGGAGGAGGCCGAAGATCTGATGATGGCGGCCGCCCGCAAAAGCTATGGAAAACTGGGAGAAAAGATCATCCGCATGAACAACGAGGCCATACACAGAGGCTTGTATGAGGTGACGGAGGTGGAGATCCCCTCTCATTGGGGCGACTGTCACGAAAAACCCGCCGTGGACAATCCCCTTTTGCCGGATCGGCCCGCGTTGCTCGACTATGTGAAAAAGATCCAGCAACCCGTCACAGATCAGCGCGGCAACGCGCTGCCCGTATCCGCCTTTCTGCCCTATGCGGACGGCTTCACGCCTCCCGGCAGCACCGCCCACGAAAGGCGGAATGTGGCGACGGAGATCCCCGTGTGGCGGCCGCAAAACTGTATCCAATGCGGACAATGTTCTTATGTGTGTCCACACACAGTCATCCGTATCGCGGCGCTCACCGCGCAGGAAGCCGCAGACGCGCCAAAAGGCATGACGACGCTCCCGATGATGGGGATGCCGGACTATCAATTTGCTGTGACCATATCCCAGACCGACTGCACGGGATGTGGTTCCTGTGCGGCAATCTGCCCGGGCAGACAGGGCGGACGATCCGATGAGTCCAAGAAGGCTCTGTTCATGCAGCCTGTGCACGAACAGGAAGAACGACAACAATATTTTGACTATGCCAAAACGCTTCCCGTCAAAAAGGACGCCGTGGAAAAATTCAAGCCGCACACCGTCAAAGGCAGTCAGCTTTTGAAACCCTATCTGGAATTTTCCGGCGCCTGCGCGGGCTGTGGGGAAACGCCTTATGTAAAGCTGCTGACTCAATTATTCGGATCCAGACTGTATCTTGCAAACGCCACCGGCTGCTCCTCTATCTGGGCCAACTCCTCGCCCTCCTCAGCCTATTGCCTCGACAGTCAGGGCTGCGGCCCCGCCTGGTCCAACTCCCTCTTTGAGGACGCGGCGGAATTTGGTTTTGGAATGTTGATGGCGCAACAGGTACACGGGGACGCCGAAGAAGGCCGCACGATACAGTGGGTGATCGGCGGCGACGGCTGGGCATACGACATCGGTTTCGGCGGCTTGGACCATGTCCTTGCCAGCGGCCAAAACATCAACATTTTGGTGTTGGACACAGAAGTCTACTCCAACACCGGCGGCCAGGCGTCCAAGTCCACCCCCATGGGATCCACCGCAAGATTCGTCACCGGCGGGAAAAAGACGCGCAAAAAGGACCTTGCCGCCATGGCCATGACTTACGGAAACGTGTATGTGGCGCAGATCGCCATGGGCGCTGATCTGGCTCATACTGTCACGGCTCTCACGGAAGCTGCGGCCTATCCCGGCCCTTCTCTCGTGATCGCCTACTCCACCTGCATCGCCCACGGTATCAAGGCAGGTCTTGGAAGCTCCCAGCACGAAGAAAAAAAGGCCGTGGAAGCAGGCTATTTTCACCTGTTTCGCTTCCATCCAGCCCTGATAGAACAGCATCAAAACCCTTTCCGCCTGGACAGCAAAGAACCCACACTCGACTACGAGGAATTTCTGTCCGGAGAAAACCGCTACGCAATCCTTGCCCGCAAACATCCCGAGCAGGCGAAGGAACTGTTTGAAGCCGCTGCCAGACAGGCTGCCATGCGTTATCAATATCTGAAAAAACTGCGCGATCTGTACGAACCCGACTAAAGAGAGACAGGCAAGATACCAAAGATAAAAAGACATAAAAATGGGGCCTATAGGGTTCGAACCTATGACCCTCTGCTTGTAAGGCAGATGCTCTCCCAGCTG
>JAMPHU010000068.1 GCA_023663225.1 Candidatus Gastranaerophilales bacterium | reverse complement strand
AAGTACTGTTACGGGAACAATATAAAAGCGCTCAACAAACTTAGGAAAGAACCAAAAAAACCTTGACTTTTTTGGGGGGTAGTACAATAGGTATTGTAGTGTAAATCCCGTACATACAAAATGTAGAAACTGAGGAGAAACGGATGAAAGAGAAACGGATGAAAAAGAAAATGTTAATGCTGATCGCGCTGGCAACGGCAGTCGTATCTGTCGGCTGCGGAAATGAGGGATCGTCTGCGGATAATGAACCCGTCAGTGCGGAGGCGGAGGCGATTGAGAGCAGCGGGTCGGGGGCGGTATGCACCCATACCTGGTCGAAAGCCACCTGTACCGAGCCGAAGACCTGCAGCCTGTGCGGTGAGACGGAAGGCGCAGCGCTGGGGCATCAGTGGGTGGAGGCCACTTTTGCGGAGCCAAAGACCTGCAGTCTGTGCGGTGAGACCGAGGGAGACAAAAGGCAGACCTATTTTGAGGAACATGGAGCAGAAGTCATGGATGCGCCCGTGGCATGTACGGTGAATGGCCTGATCTATAACGGCGATGATCCGGAGAACTACCAGATGACCAGGGATGGCGTATGGGAGCAGACAGACTGTTACAGTGAACCTGCGGAGGAGGATGGATACCAGATTGTTTATCTGCAACTGCATTTTATGTCATCTCTATATCATGATGTAGCGCTGGATCGAGATCTCACCACCCTGACGCAGAGAAATGCCATCTATGACTGGTACACAGGGCGGGTCTTGCCGAGTCGAGATCTGTTTGGCAGTGACGCTTTTGAAGTCGAGACTGTTCTGGAGATCGACGGCAGCCGCTATACAGTGTCTTATGAAAAGACTCTGGAATGGGAACAGGAGGCTTGGATTTGGGATGACAAGGGGAACGCTAGCAGCGTTATGCATTTTTACAACACATACCGGTTCAAGGTGCCGGACGGCTATGATGGTCTGGTATTTGCCGCTATCCCATGTAACGAGTATAGAGAATCAGATACCGAGACAATAGACGAGAGTGAAAGCTATGCCTTTGACGAAGGATATGTAGAGGGTACGGTATTCTTCCGCATCAATGGAGAAGGCATGGTTCCGGAGAGACTGCCGGAGAACTGATAAAAACAAAGGAGAAAAGATTTATGGCGGGAATCACAGCAGCAGTATTAAGTTTGGCGACGGACTTTGTCAAGGGCGTCGCAACGCCGGAAAATATTTCGGCGGTGATCAGCGTACTGAAAGGGAAAACGAAGAAACTGAGCACGCAGGCGCAGGAGGCGGTAAGACAGGCGGAGGAGCTTGGGAATGAGGAGCTGCCCAAGGAGACGCTGGATGTCCTGAAAGGCTGCGTCAACGAGGTGTTGAGGGAGCAGATATCCCCGGTATATGCCTCCTGTGTGAGCTTTTTTATAGAAGGCATGCTGAGCCAGGACGAGCAGGAGCTGATCCGGAAAGCCATTATGGGACTTTATGACCCGGGGGAGGACAAGAGAGCTGTGGAGAAGATGGACTTTATCGAAGAATTTATGTTCCAATATATAGAAGCCTTCGACGAGGACATAGGCGAGGGGGAAGATTATGAGATCAGCGGTAAATATCTGAGTCTGAACTTTCATGATATTGATTCACATGTGCGCTGTGAGGAGGATATGCGCAATATGGCGGATGCCCTGAACTATCTTCTGGGGTATGATTATATACAGAGTTTCAGCCTGCTCTGACAATATCAGATGGTTTTTAACGATTGCTGTGTAACAGTTCAGCCATAAAGTGATTGTGGTTTCGCCTTCGGGACGGAGCATAGGTTACGGAAAGTTACGCTCCAGCAGGGCAATCATTCCCATTCGGACACGCTCTCGCTCGATGAAACACGTAGCGGTACTTAGCTGCTGTCTTTTAGCAGCTTATGTACCGCTACGAGCGAGGTGCAGCGAAAGCGTGTCTGCGTTGGAATATACCGTCCGCACAATGACGCTTGCTACGATTTTGGCTAAAAAACAACTATTTTATGGCTGAACTGTTACATTGCTGTAATCCTTTTGCAGATTGAATTTGACAAGCGTTTATTAATATGTTATGATGTACATGTTTCGTAAACAGTTATCTCTAAATTGACTTCGCAGATGAGGTTTCATTTTCCTTCATCTGCCTTTTTTTGGAAAGGCTTTGGGGTCTGCCGGAGTAAATGAGCGGGAGCGAGAGATCGCTTCGGAAGTGGAGGAAAGTATGGTAGAAGTGATTACGAAAGTCAACGACGCAGTCAACAATGTAGTGTGGGGCTGGCCTGCGCTGATCCTGTTGGCGTTTGTGGGAGTGCTGATGACCTGTCTGACCAAGTTTTTTCAGGTCAGTCATATCGGGCACTGGATCAAGATGACGATAGGCGCCATGTTCAAGGACAAAGATGTGGTGGGACACACGAAAGACCGCTCCATCTCTCAATTTCAATCTCTCTGTACCGCTCTGGCGGCGACAGTGGGAACGGGCAACATTGTGGGCGTGGCAGGCGCGATCATGGTGGGCGGCCCCGGCGCGGTGTTCTGGATGTGGCTCATCGCCTTTTTTGGTATGATGACGAACTATTCGGAGAATGTGCTTGGTATTTATTATCGCCGCAAGAACGCAAAGGACGAGTGGTCCGGCGGCGCCATGTATTATCTGCGGGATGGCCTGGGGAGCAGAAAAGGATGTAAGCAGATTGGCATGATTCTGGCGGTGCTTTTCTCCATCTTTTGTTTTCTGGCGTCCTTCGGTATCGGCAATATGACGCAGGTAAATTCTATCTCCGGCAATATGAAGGCGGTCTTTGGATTGCCGACCTGGCTCACAGGCATCCTTGTGGTGATCGTGGGAGGACTGGTGATCGTGGGGGGGTTGAAGCGCATTGCCTCCGTCACGGAGAAGATCGTGCCTTTCATGGTGATTTTGTACATCCTGGGCAGCATGGTGATCCTGTTTACCAATATTTCCCAAATCGGAGTTGTATTCGCCGCGATCTTTAAAGGAGCCTTTGCCCTGGAGGCAGCGGGCGGCGGTATCGTGGGTTACGGCATCAAGCTTGCGATCGAGCAGGGCATGAAGCGAGGCGTGTTTTCCAATGAAGCGGGTTTGGGTTCCTCCGTTATGGTTCACTCCAACTCCAATGTGAGCGAACCGGTGCGTCAGGGCATGTGGGGAATCTTTGAGGTGTTTGCAGACACGATTATCGTCTGTACTCTGACGGCGTTTTCCATTTTGTCCTCCGGCCTGATCGACTTGGAGACGGGTGAGGCCCTAGCTGTATACAATGGTGTCGAGTTGACCAAGGCAAATATCATGTCCACGGTGTTTTCCATGCATTTTGGAAAGATTGGAGCGGGTTTTGTGGCGATTGCAGTCATGCTCTTTGCGTTTTCCACCGTGCTGGGTTGGAGTCATTACGGATCAAAAGCATGTGAATTTTTGTTTGGCGAGAAATATACGATTGTATATCGGATTATCTTTGTGGCGGCAATTTTTGGAGGCGCTGTCATGGGAGACAATCTGGCGTGGGATCTGGCGGATACGTTCAACGGATTGATGATGATTCCCAACTTGATCGGCGTGTTGGTGCTGTCGCCGGAGGTTTACCGGATCACCAAAAATTATGTCAATCGCGTGATCAAAGGAAAGGACGAGGAGCCGATGCTTTCCGCGATACCTGATATCCAGAAGGAACAGGCCAAAAAGATCGGCGCATAAAATTTTGTCCGGCCGTACATACTAGTAAAAAAGTCAGTAAAGGTGGATGTGTGTATGGACGGCAATCAGGAACAGAAAAAGCAATATGAAAAATATGTGAAGGAGGTGACGCCCACCCACAACCTGTGGATGCAGATGATCAGGGCATTTCTGGTGGGCGGCGTCATCTGTGTGATAGGGCAGTTTATTCTAAATACCGCCACAGGACAGTTTGGTCTGGACAAGCAGACCGCCGGGAGCTGGTGCTCCCTGATCCTGATCTTGTGTTCGGTGCTGTTGACAGGATTCAATATTTATCCCAGCATTGTGAAATGGGGAGGTGCGGGTGCGTTGGTGCCCATTACCGGATTTGCCAATTCCGTGGCGGCTCCTGCCATCGAATTTCAGAAGGAAGGGCAGGTGTTCGGTATCGGCTGTAAAATATTTACCATCGCCGGACCGGTGATCCTGTACGGCGTGTTCACCAGTTGGGGATTGGGATTGATCTATTGGCTGGGGACGACGTTCGGATGGTTCTGAGTGGAACAAAATGTAACAGTTCATTTCCGCATGGTTGAATTGTTACAATAGATTCTTGCAGGCGTTGTCATCCGGCAGGAAATGTGTTAGAATAAGTGTAATTTCATACAAGACAGTTCGAAAACCATCCTGTCTATAAACAAAACTAGGGAGAAATGTAGGATGGGAGTCTGCGTGAGCGGACTCTTTTTTGCGAGGTTTTAAAACACCGATTTTGGAGTGGGAAGTGAGGAGAGACTATGAGCAATGAGATTTTGTTATTGTTGGATTTGGTGGTGATTTATGCCGGAGTACTGCTTTTTTACCGGCTTTTCGGCAGGACGGGGTTGTACTGTTGGACGGTTCTTGCGACGATCGCTGCGAATATAGAGGTGTTGATCGTGGTGAACGCCTTTGGCATGGAGCAGACGTTGGGAAATGTCCTGTTTGCCTCCACCTTTCTGGTGACGGATATCTTGAGCGAGCGGGAGGGAAAGAAAGCCGCCAACCGCGCGGTCATGCTGGGGTTTGTCAGCTCGGCGGCGTTTTTGGTGATCTCTCAGTCCTGGCTTTTGTTCACGCCCAATGAAAACGACTGGGTGTCTCCGGCGATCCGGCAGGTATTTTCCAACACGCCCAGGCTGATGTTCAGCAGTATCGCCGTCTATGTCGCGGTGCAGAGCTTTGACGTGTTCGCCTACCATGCGATCTGGGATAAGACGACCAAACTCTGCAAGGATCCCAAGCGTTTTTTGTGGCTGAGAAACAACGGTTCCACTATAATGTCGCAACTTTTTAACAGTATTTTGTATAATTTTGCCGCGTTTTTTGGTGTATATGAAATAAGAACACTCTGGAGCATCGTCGCCTCCAGTCTGGTGATTTTTCTGTTTACCAGTCTTTTGGATACGCCGGCAGTATATATCGCCAGAAGGATGCGGATAGCGGAGGAAAATGTACAGGAAGGGAGCAGGTATGAAGGAAAACGGTAATGCGAAAAAGAACAAAGAATTGGACGAAAAGATGGTGGAAGATATCTTGAGGCACCTGGACGGTGAAATGGAAAAGGGCGCCATGCGGATGAGCGTGGTCATGGACGAGAAAGCGCAGGGAAAGGAAGTGTCCCATAAATGCTGTAACAGCTACGGCAGACCGGCCACGGAGACGGTGGGACTTCTGGATATGTACACCGATCGAAATGCGGGAGAGCCGGATAGGTAAGGGGGGATAAATAAATGAGAGAACGTGACTTGGAGCTGCTTAGAGATAAATTAACAGAGATTAAATCGATGGGTTGGATCAAGAACCAGCGCACCGGCAATGCAGGAGGCGTCGGGAACACATTAGAAGATCTTTTGGATGTGGCTGAGAACAATCTTCAACTTCCGGATTTTGGAGATTGGGAATTAAAAAGTCAACGTGCTGAAACAGGCTCATTATTGACATTGTTTCATAGTGAGCCTTTGCCGAGAAATGCTCGGATTGTTTCTCAAGTGCTTCTTCCGCTATATGGCTGGCCGCATCAAGAAGCAGGGACAAAATATCTTGCTAACGAGCGGAGTTTCAGGCAGACTATTAATGCAACTGCAGTTAGTGACCGTGGCTTTACTGTTAATATAGACTGGGCAGGAGAATGCATTTTTATTTCATTTGATTTTTCTATGATTGATAGTAGACATTCCGCGTGGCGCAATATTATAAGAAATGGTGTCGGAACAGGTGATATAAATCCCAATCCATACTGGACATTTGCAGATATTTCCAAAAAACTCAGCACAAAATTAAATAACCTTATGTTTGTTAAAGCGGAAACTAAAAGAGTCAACGGAGAAGAATTTTTTAAGTACAACAAAATTGAGGCCTATGTTGATCCAACGCTTGAGAGATTTCTTTCTCTTGTTGAGAAAGGTTCTATATATGTTGATTTTGATGCAAGAACTGGACATAATCATGGGACTAAATTCAGAATTAGGCCGTCAGCTAAAACGGAGCTGTATCAGCAGCATATAATCGTTTGAACACAAGCTTTTGCCCAAAGAACCTTGTATGTCAGGTTGATGTTAGACCGAAAATATGCTATAATAGTCCTAAAATCAGGACGAAAGGAGACTAACATGAGTAAAGAACCTGTTTACCTTGATACATACACCTTGCAGCAGGATATGCGTATACGTTTGCCCAAGTCGATCTTAAACAATCTTCCAATTGAAAAAGGAACGACAAGGTTTTCGATTTATTTGGATCAAGATAAGAAGGAACTTATCTTGCGAATTGAGGATACTTACGAGGAGGAAAGCAAATGACGCATATGATTGAGTGTGGGGACACGCTTGAATTGATAAAGAAAGTTGAACCGGCTTGCATTGATCTTTTGGTGACATCGCCACCGTACTGGGCTAAGCGAGTTTATAACGGTGAAGGTGAAATAGGATCGGAAGAGACGCCGGAAGCATATGTTTCACGACTTGCAGATTTTTTTGATGAGTTACGTCCGTACCTGAAACCGACTGCTAACATTTTTATTAATGTTGGCGATACTTACTTTGGTTCTGGAGCAGGAGCATGGAGCAAATATCTGGATGCGGAAGGCAATATTACGCAGGCGCAAAAAGATCGTAAAGAGAAATATTTCACAACAAAGCCGCTACAGCCCAAGATTAAGCAAAATGGGAAACTTTATCAGAATAAGCAGCTTCTTCTGATACCGGCCCGTTTTGCCATAGAGATGCAAGAGCGAGGTTGGCTTCTGCGCGACGATATTATTTGGCAAAAACCAAACAGAATACCAGCGAGTGTAACTGATCGTTTGAATAATACTTACGAGCATGTATTTCACTTTGTTTTGAATAAGAAATACTTTTTTGATCTTGATGCCATAAAAGTTCTTGGCGCAAACGGTCGAATGAAGAATCCGGGCGATGTGTGGGCAATTAATACGCAACCACTAAATGGAAGCCATACGGCAACTTTTCCGGAGCAGCTTGTCGAGCAAATCATATTATGTGGAAGTCCTAAAGACGGGACTGTGTTTGATCCTTTTTTAGGAACCGGAACCACATGGATAGTGAGTGATCGTCTTGAGCGTAATTGTATTGGGTTTGAAATCAACCAAGAATTCTATGATTTTGCACAGAGTAGGTTTAAGGAAGAGAGGGAGTTTGAACAATGCAAGCTACCGATTTCATAAAGATTGAAAATACACGACTGTGTGATTGTAAAAAAGGATTTTTGTCCTGCATTGAGGCAAGAGACTGGATGAAAAATCAAATAGGTGTATGGCAGTTCATGTACGAGCCAAGAGATATCAGAGACAAAAGCGTGCATCCTGCTGTTTTTCCTATAGCAATGGCAAAGCGTGTTATTGAGCAGTTTACGCATAAAGGCGAGCTCGTTCTGGACCCGTTTGTCGGTTCTGGAACAACACTACTTGCAGCGCAGGATTTAGATAGAAATGCTATCGGTTTCGATTTAAAGCAAGGGTATGTTGATTTGTCTAATTCTCGCGTGGCTGAACCTCCGGTTGACTGCCATTGCGAGCAAATTGCAGTTTGTGATGATGCAAGGAATATAGTTAATCGCGTTGCACCCGGAACAGTGAAGTTAGCATTTACCTCGCCTCCTTACGCGAATATCTTGAACAGAGAACGAAAAAATAAAAGCCGACGAGGTGATCTCCGGCAGAATGAGCAATTTGGCAAAGTGGAACAATATAGCCAAGACCCAAGAGATTTAGGGACACTTGAAGCTAATGATTTTGAACATGCACTGTCTGAGATTTTTAAACAAATGATGCCCGTGTTTGAAGAAAAAGCGCATATTCTCATTAATATAACAGACGCATGGATTGATGGCAAGCGTGTGCCTTTACATATCAATGTTGTAAATGGAATGTGTGCGGCTGGATATGAGTTTAGAAATACTATTATTTGGGATCGACGGAACCTTGTAAATAAGATCGGAATATTTGGATGGCCAAGCAGTTATATAACTATGGGTACGACCTTTGAATATATTCTTGATTTTTCGATTCCAGTTGTATCTAAAAAATCGCATGCAAAGAAAAATGAGGATTGATTTAAGGCTTTCACCCAATTTAAGGATTCCCATTTAAGAGTTTCGGAAATGAGGTGCAACCGGAGAACCAAACTACTGTTTGAATTTGAAGGGAAGAATGTTATGCCAAAATGTGAGAATATAAAAGAAATAGTTGCCGCACAAAAGAATCTGGAAAAGACGTAGCTTTTGTTTGACGGGCCGTTTAAGTTCAGTTCGATTTTTCCCGTGATGAGCAGATGAAATGGGTGCGGGTGATAAATGCGTTTAAAGAAAATGCTATGATTGCATAAGAGATGACGCTGGAACAGCGCCCACCGAAAACAAAAGCGTTACGCCGCCGCTTAGATCGGCCCGACACAAACAGAAGAAGAGGAAACGGGAATATGTAGCGTGCAGGAAGAATTGATAACATGAAAAAAATAGTAAAACCACCAAAACTCCATATCGGTGATACTATAGCAACCATCAGTCCATCCTGGGGCTGCGCAGGCGCTTCAAGGGTGAAATGGCAATATCATTTAGGTGTCCGGAGATTGGAAGAAATGGGTCTAAATGTAGTGCATGCGCCAAATTCAATGAAAGGCACCACTTACCTTGCCCAAAATCCCGAGGCACGGGCAGAAGACCTGATGTGGGCATTTGCGGATAAAAACATTCATGCGATCATCGCAAATATCGGCGGTAACGACTCTATTCGGCTCATCCCTTATTTGGACGCTGAAATCGTTGCCCAAAACCCCAAAATATTTATCGGGTATTCAGATGTTTTAACTTTGCATCTCTACTGCCACAGAGCAGGATTATCCACTTTTTACGGCGATAATCTTCTGACAACAATTGCCGAATCCGGACAATGGCATCCTTACAGCAAATATTGGTTTGAACGTACCTTGTTTGACAATTCACCGATCGGAACCATCCCGCCTTCGGACGATTGGACATACGAAAAGACCAACCATACAAATCCGGAGTACATACGCAGATATTTTCCTAACGGAGGGTATTGCAAAGTGCAAGGCGGCAAAACTGTCAGGGGAAAGCTTTTCGGCGGACACAGTACTTTAATGGAATATGAGAAAAGCGGCGGGATCTCCCTTAGGAAATCGGACTTTGAAGGATCTATTTTCTTTTTTGAAGATATACCAGAGGTATGCAGTCCGAAATTAATGGGTGCTTTTTTTGACTGGATGGGCAGTAAAGGTTATCTGCAGGTAGTAAAAGGCATTATAATCGGCAAAATGCGTATGAAGGGAAGTTTTGAGCCTTATGCGCAGGAAATACGAAAAATCATAACAGAAAAGTATCATTTACCATCATTGCCTGTAATGGGCGATATGAATTTCGGCCATGCTTCACCGATATGCGTCCTCCCGTACCATGCGGAAGCCAAACTGGATATGGACAATCTGGAATTTTCCATTTTGGAAAGCGGAGTTTTATGATAACTGTCCGCCCTGTCAATCCGCGAGCACCCTGCGCAGCACCGCGTCCTCTCGCACCAATCTTTTGGCCATTTCCCGGTATGATTCCTCGTGGAGATAAGTGTGGCGGTGCGGTTTGATGGTGGGAGCCATATCGATGGCTTTCAGAAAATCTTCTTTTTTCATATGTAAAGATGCCGCATGATCCCAAAAACCGGTGTCGGTGAGCACGGTATTCACGCGGATATAGCGGTGATCCTGGACTTTGCTCATAATGTAGGTGGCAATGCCCACCTGTATCCCATGGAGCTGCGGAACTTCCAGGATTTTGTCCAGCGCGTGAGAGATCAAATGCTCGCTGCCGCTGGTGGGCGCGCTGCTGCCTGCGATCTCGTTGGCGATGCCGCTCATGGACAGGGAATCCACCAGCTCCTTCAAAAACAGGTCGTCGTGGATACTCTCATAGGGGGTGCGGACGAAACTGTTGACAGCTTTTTTGGCGATCATCACCGCAAAGTCATTGACCACGCCGCAGCCGCAGCTCTGCTCGTAAGCCCAGTCGTAGAGGGCGGTGATCTTGGAGATCATATCTCCGATGCCGGAATAGATAAATTTTTCCGGTGCTGTCTTGATCACCTCGGTGTCTACGATGATACCGTGCGCAAGTTTGGCCGGAACGGAATTGCGTTTGCCGTTTATGATCAGGCTGGCGCTCGCGCTGGAGAAACCGTCGCTGGAGCTGGAGGTGGGCACGCTGATAAAGGGAAGATTCCGAAGAAAGGCGGCATATTTTCCCGCGTCGATCACTTTGCCCCCGCCGATGGCGACGACCGCTTTTGTCTGGTTGGAGATGGCGAAAGCCAGCTCTATGATGTCGTCCATATCTACCGTATCCAGTTCTCTGTATTCCAAGACGTTCACGTCGGACTCTTTCAAGGATTCCATCACGTCCATGCCGAACATGTCGATCAGCCCGTTTCCGAAGTAGACCACGACCTGATCCAGATCTTCGGCTTTCAAGTAAATGCCGATATTCTGTAAAACTCCTTTTCCCACTTTCAAAATCACCGGTATGGCGATACTGTCTCTTGTTTTCATATGTCCTCCCATTCCAGAAAAATTTTTCACTTTACAACTTTAAATTGCTGTAGTACAATCTAACATGATCTGATATTAATTATAAAGAATCATATAAAATAAGGAGATATAGCCATGTTGACACAGGTTTCTATCTATGCGGAAAATAAAAAGGGCACGATGCAGGATATCACAGGCATCCTCGCCAAAAATGACATCAATATCCTGGGGTCTGTCACCAATGACAGCGCAGAGTACGGCATTGTCCGTATGGTGGTATCCGATCCTGAAAATGCTATAGCGGCGTTGACACAGGCAGGGTATATCTGTCGTCTGACGGATGTGCTGGGCGTGGAAGTCACCGACGAGGTGGGCAACCTAAACCGGCTGTTGGTGGCCTTAAACGAGAGCAACATCAGCGTCAATTACTTGTATTTGTCCTTCAATCGCGCCTCCGGCAAGCCGATCATGGTGTTCCATGCGGACGGACCTTACGAGGTGGAGGAGTGCCTGAAGGCGAAGGGTTTTTCACTCTGTTGAGTGTATTGTATGCTCTTGGAGCGATTTTTGCAAGTACAAATTATGCGTCCTCTTCCTTGCCTTCCCTGCCGGCGGTCTCGATCAGGGTCATATCCACGTCTTTTTCATACTTGCGCATGGCGACCTCGATGGGGGTGGGATCTTTGGTGAGTTTCCTGCCGCCCACGTGGTTGAAAAAGGCGATGATGCCTGCTGCAAGCCCGATAGAGTAGGATACTTCCAGCACATTGATCCCCGCGGGTTCCCGGTTCATAACGATCCGGTATATTTCTGTGAAGACTTCGTTGATTCCCACATCATTGTGGTATGCCATGATGGTAAATGCGGTTCCGAAAAAGCTTACCAGGCATACCAGCGCAGTCTTTACCCACTGTCTCCATCCTTTGTGGCGATCTACCGTCACTCGTTCCACCAGCACATCTGTCTCTCCGATGATTTCCACGCTGATATTGGGACAGGCTTCTTCCATCAGCTCCACCAGTTTCAGTGTGCTCAACACAATGCGATTTGCCTCATTTTCCTGAAAATGATGGACTTTCAATGATTTGCACTTGGCGTTTATCGTGTTGTCCTGACAGCGCAGACTTCCCAGGTCTTTCACAAAAACGTCCTCCGACCTTACTTCCACATTCCGATCGCATTTGAGATATACGGTAGCGTTTGACATAAGCTGCCTCTCCTGTTCTTACATTTTGTTTTGCGTTATCTTTTTATAGTCTGTACAGAAAAAAATAAAATATGAAACCATACATTGTTTTTAGAAAAAAACTTGCTTTTCCCTGTATCTGTGGTACAATAATGGCGACAATAGAATAGTGAGAGGTTTATTGATTCGAAGAGGAGAAGAACATAACTATGAAAAAGCGTTTATTATGCTGCTTACTTATGGCACTTCTGACGATGACCGCACTGGGCGGATGCGCAGGCGGTACAGGAGAGTCTTCGGGGGATAAGTCCTCTAATGCAACAGGAGATCCGGTCTATGGGGGCTCCATTGTTGTAGGTATTCAACAGGATATTGATAGTCTTGACCCACACAAAGCGACTGCGGCAGGAACTAAGGAAATCTTGTTTAACATTTTTGAGGGGTTGGTAAAACCTCAGGAAGATGGAAGCTTGACAGGTGCAGTAGCGAGTGATTACACCCTTTCCGAGGATGGATTGGTGTACACGTTCACGCTTCGCGACAATGTGAAATTTCACAATGGCGAAACGGTGACGGCCGAGGATGTCAAATATTCTCTTGAGAGAGTATCCGGACTTTTGGATGGTACTGCGCTGATCTCTACGTTCAAGACGGTTCAGAGCGTAGATATTATTGACGAAAAGACGGTCCAGGTGACAGTGGGCAGCGCCAATCCGGAGCTAATCTACAGCTTTGTGGCAGCGATTATCCCCGCGGGAAGCGGAGAGGACGAGGCGGCGGATCCCATTGGCACAGGGCCGTTTACTTTTGTGTCCTACACACCCCAGGAGGGCATCGTTCTGGCAAAGAATCCGGACTATTGGCAGGCGGGTCTGCCTTATCTGGATCAGGTCGAATTTAAGATCGTGACCAGTGCAGATACGGCGCTTTTGGAGATGCAGGGCGGCTCGATCGACATTTATCCCTATCTGACCGACTCTCAGGCGACGGAGTTGGCGGAGTCCTTCCAGATTTTGTCCGCGCCCTCCGATGTGGTTCAGGCGCTCTTTCTCAACAATCTGGAGGAGCCTTTGAACGATGTGAGGGTCAGACAGGCGATCTGTTACGCGCTGGATCGGGATGAAGTGAATGACTTTGTCACCGGCGGCAACAGTGTCGGGATCAGTTCCGCCATGCTTCCCACGCTCCAGGAGTTCTATCTGGATCTGAATGACGTCTATGGAAACACCGCGGATGTCGAAACGGCGAAGGAGCTTCTGGCGGATGCAGGTTATCCCGACGGCTTCGATCTGGAGATCATGGTGCCTTCCAACTATGAGGTACACATGCAGACTGCGGAGGTAGTGGTAGAGCAGTTGAAAGCGGTGGGCATCAATGCCTCCATCGATGGAGTGGAGTGGAGCACTTGGCTGGATCAGTGTTACAACGGGCGGCAGTATCAGGCTACGATCTGCGGGATCACCTGTGATACGACGCCGGGATATCTGCTCAATCGGTTCCAGTCGGAATCGGCCAAGAACTTTATCAATTTCCATAACGGTGAATATGATAAGGCGTATGCGTCTTCTCAGGCGTGCATGACTCTGGATGAGCGGGTCGGATATTACAATCAGCTGCAGCAGATCTTGGTGGACGAAGCGGGAACGGCATTTATACAGGTGCCGCCCATCACGGTGGCCTTGAACCCTGAGATTAAAGGGTATCGGTTTTACCCTGTGTATGTGCAGGATATGAGCGCGGTTTACTTCACCGAGCTGCCTGCGGAAAATTAAAGAAAAGAAAGGAGGAGGCGGTCATGCGGTATTTAGGTAAAAAAATAATCACTCTCATTATTACATTGTTCGTAGTATCTGTGGCTGCCTTCATTGCCTTTCAGATCATACCCGGGGATGTGGTCACTTCTATTCTAGGCACGGAGGCGACTCCCGAGAGGGAGGAGCAGCTCAGAGTGGAGCTGGGACTGGATCAGCCTCCCGTGAAGCGGTATGTCAACTGGATGACGGATGTCCTGCGGGGCGACTTGGGTGTGAGTTATCGCTATTCCAAAAATATGAACGAGATGATGCCGGTGTCGGAGCTGATCGGGGATAAGCTTCCCGTGACGTTGTGGCTGGCGGCGTTGTCTTTGCTCCTGATCGTGGTAGTGTCCATCCCGTTGGGGGTGTTGTGGGCGCAGAGCAAAAGTCCTGCGCTGGATGCCTTGTTGGGGGTGATCACACAGGCGTCCATGGCGATCCCCTCCTTTTTTTTGGGGATCATTGTGACCTATCTCTTTGGGATCGGTCTGAAGTTGTTTACCCCGGGAGGATATGTGGGGTATCGGGAGGATTTTTTCGGTTTTATCGCTTATCTCTTTTTTCCCGCGATGTCGATTGCAATTCCCAAGATTGCGATGACGGCGCGATTTCTTCGCAATTCCATGTTGACGGAAATGCAGTCCGACTATGTGCGCACAGCGCGCAGCAAGGGCTGTTCAGATAGAAGAGTGATGTACGGCCATGTGCTGCGCAATGCCATGATGCCTGTGGTGACGTTTTTGGGCATGATCATTGCGGAGACTGTGGCGGGCAGTATTGTAGTGGAGCAGGTGTTTGGTCTGCCCGGGGTGGGGAGACTGCTCATCAGCTCGATTTCCACCAGGGATTTTCCGGTGGTGGAGGTTTTGATCCTATATATCACTTTTGTGGTGATCTTTGTATATTTTCTGGTGGATGTGCTGTACCGGGTGATCGATCCCAGAATCAGCAGCAGATGAGGAGACGGTATGGGACAATCGGGCAGAAAATGGAATAAATATCTGGTCGCGGGGGCGGTCATGACGTCTGTGGCCGTGGGTTTGGCCATACTGAGTCTGTTTTGGACGCCCTTTAGCACCACAGCCATGTCCGCCGCGGAAAAATTTGCCGCCCCGTCGTTCAGGCATCTCTTTGGCACGGATAATTTTGGGCGGGACATTCTTTCGCGGGTGATGAAAGGTATGGGCACCACCCTTTTGATCGGCGGGTTGGTGGTGTTGTGTTCGGGTTTATGCGGGATCCTGATCGGCGCTTTGACGGGATATTTTGGCGGGATCTTAGATGAGATCGTGATGCGTATCACGGATGCGGTCAACGGTTTTCCCAGTATTCTTTTGGCTCTGGTGATCATCAGTCTCCTGGGGAAAGGCAGGCAGAATGTGATTCTTTCTCTGGGAATTGTTTTTGTGCCCAGTTTTATCCGTATCGTGCGGAGCGAATTTATACGTCTGAGGGACGCGGACTATATCAGCAGGGCCAGGATGATGGGCGTGAGTCGGGTGAGGATCTTGTTTGTCCATATTCTGCCCAATATTTTTTCTACCTTTTGGGTGTCCGTGATGATCGGTTTCAACAATGCGATTCTGGCGGAGTCGGGTATGAGTTATCTGGGGATCGGCGTGCAGCCGCCGGATGCCAGCCTGGGCAATATGCTTTCCGACGCGCAGGGATATCTGACCAGAGCGCCCTGGTATGCGCTGGCGCCGGGACTTACGATCGTGTGGATTGTGTTGGGTTTCTCGCTTTTTAGCGAGGGAATCAGGAGGCTGCAAGATGATACGGATTGAGGATTTGTCCGTCTCTTTTGGGAGTACGGAGGCGGTAAAAAATGTGACGCTTAAAGTAGCCGACGGCGAGATCCTGGGCGTGGTGGGAGAGTCCGGATCCGGCAAATCGGTGACGGCGTTGACTTTGATGGGATTGACCGGCAAAAATGCCGAGATGACTTCCGGCAGGATCTTGTTTGACGAAGAAGTGTTGGCCGCGGCGGGCGTGGACAGAGATAAAGCATTGTATCGGACGTATCAGGGCAGCCGGATGTCCATGGTGTTCCAGGAACCCATGACTTCCCTAAACCCCACCAAGAAGGCGGGGCGGCAGGTGGAGGAGATGCTGCTTCTGCACAGGGACGCGTGGGAGGCCAAGGTCTCTTCGGGCAAAAAGTCGGATTTGAGAGCGTATATGAGGCAGCGCGTGTTAGAGCTTTTTGTGGCTGTGGGACTGAAAGACGCCGAGAAGGTGTATGAGAGTTATCCCCACCAGCTCTCCGGCGGTATGCGGCAGCGAGTTATGATCGCCATGGCGGTGATCCTGCGTCCCGCGCTGATCGTCTGTGACGAGCCTACCACGGCTTTGGATGTGACCATACAGAATCAGATCATCGAACTTTTAAAAGAGATCAATGAAAGACAAAAAAATTCTATGCTGTTTATCACGCACGATCTCAATCTGGCGAGAAGGCTGTGCCATCGGGTGGCGGTCATGAAGGACGGGCGCGTGGTAGAGATGGGGACTGTGGAGGAAATTTTTGGAAACCCCAAGGAAGATTACACGATCCGGCTGATGGAGGCGGTGCCCTCTCGGGTGAAAAAGCACAGAAAAGAGAAAGTCGATGACGCGCAGAAGATATTGGAAGTGAAGGATCTGAGCGTATACTATCAAGAGGGAAGCAACAGTCTCTTTGGGCGCGGCAGAAAACAGTGTGCGGTGAAACAGGCTACTTTCGATATCCGAAAGGGGGAAATTTTGGGTCTGGTGGGAGAGAGCGGCTGCGGCAAGACGTCCCTGTCGAGAGCGATCCTGGGCATGAACCGAGATGTGCAGGGGAGCGTGGTGCATTATTCCACACGCCCGCAGATGATCTTTCAAGACCCCTATAGCAGTCTGAACCCCGGCAAGACCATCGGGTGGCTTTTGCAGGAGCCGCTCAGGGCCATGGGAAAGCTGGAGCCTGCCCGCAAGATGTCCGAGACGGATATGGAGGCGGCGGCATATGACATGCTTCGCAAGGTGGGGATCGAGGAAACTTATTTTTCAAGGAAACCGTCCCAGCTTTCCGGCGGGCAAAGGCAGCGGGTCAGCATCGGTCAGGCGTTGATTGCCGGGCCGGGACTTGTCATCGCAGACGAGCCGGTCTCCGCGCTGGATGTGACGATACAGGCGCAGATCATGGAGCTGATGTTGCGGCTGCAGGAGGAGATGAAGCTGTCGTATCTGTTTATCTCTCACGATATCAATGTGGTCTATCAGATGAGCGACCGGATCATGGTCATGAAGGACGGAAGAATCATAGAAATGGGCGATACAGAGGAGGTGTTCAACAGACCGAAGGAAGATTACACCAAACTCTTGCTGTCAGTTGGTTAATAAGTTGACAGAAAGAATCGCCACGCCCAACACCGTCAATACAATGCCGGTAGCTCGATTGAGCGTTTTGGCACTGGCTTTATTGGCAAATCGAGCCGCAACTCTCGCCCACAACAGGGTGAATGTGACGCAGAGGGCCAAACACCACAAATCCGGAATGCCCCCGATAGCAAAGTGGCTGACTGCACCGGTCAATGCCGTGAACGCCATAATAAAAACGCTTGTGCCGACCGCCGTTTTCAATTCAAATCCCAACACACTGGTCAAAAGCAGAAGCATCATCATGCCGCCGCCTGCGCCGACAAAGCCGCAGATCAGGCCGACCATTGCGCCGCAGGTTATAGATTGGACGATGCGCTTTTTGGGGTTGACGGAGGCCATCGTTTCTTTTGTCGCCATAACCGGCTTGACAATGAATTTGATGCCGAGCAACAAGGTCATAACAACAGAGAAGCTTCCCATGGTAGTGTTGGGGACTTTGCTGGCAATCCAGCTTCCCACCATCGTAAAAAGTAATACCGTCGCCATCATCACCATGCCGTTGCGGATATCCAGATTCTTGTTTTTCCCATAAGTATAGGCGCTGACTGCACTTGCCAGCACATCGCTGGCCAATGCGATCCCGACCGCCTCATATGCGGGTATGTCCAAAAATGTGATAAGCATAGGACTTATGACGGCAGCGGCGCTCATGCCGGCGAACCCTGTTCCAAGACCTGCTCCCAGTCCTGCCAGGAAACATACGATAATCTCTAAAATCATTTTGCGTGTACCTCCAAGTGGGAATATTCTAAATAAAATTCCAGATTAAACCGTGTGCCTTTTTGTGGTTCTTATTGCCACGAGTGATGCTGTGATTTCTACAACCACAAGAACGAGAATCGGAAGGAGCTTGCTTTGAACGAGCATGATCACGGCAAGAGAATCAATCAGTATATGCGCAAGTATACAAGGGACAGCGCCTTTTGACATCTCCTTTACTGCGCCGAACGTAAATGTGTTGCCGAGAATCATCAAATAGAAAATAGCATAATTTGACGATGCGGATGTAATCCAAGGCAGTTGATATAACGGAAAATGCCAGATAAACCAAACGATTGATATTGCCGCAAATTTTAATATCAGACTGTTCCTGATGTTTAAATGTGTCTGAAGATACCATCTCCAGCCAACTTCTTCCAGTCCGCCTTGGAGAATTGTCCAGGGCAGATATGCCAATACCGCAAAAACGGAACTTTTAGTGTACTCCACATTTTTCAAGATTGCGGAAACACCGTAATACAACAGGACAACCGCGACAGCAAAGACATATGCAATCACAGGTTCCCTTTGTAGAAATACCATCTTGAAGAACTCTCCGACACCCTTAACCTCTTTCCTTACTTTGGAAAATAAGAAGGCTATCATCATTGGCAAGAGATTCATCAAAATAAATAGAACAGAAGTCCACGTATGGAAGCCATCGGGGAAAAAACTTATAATAATCCATCCGACAAGAGCGGTACACACGATTGTGACGATAGAATACTCTATTGAAGTCAGGTTCTCTTTGCTCATTAGGCGTTCCCCTTAAAAATTTCCGATTTATTGAATACAATTCTACCACAACAACGCGGATATTGCTATTAAATATTCCTTAAATTTTTAGAAACAGAATTGTTCAATTTCAAATCATATTTTCATATACATATTATCAAAAATATGGTATAATTTATTCACGGAAAGTATCCATGACGGGGTGGTAGCCTCCTAACTTATACCGGCTTGCCTTTCTCGATAAGAGGAACAAGCGTAAAAAATAAGCCTCCCTCGTCTGGTCCACGAGAGAGGCAGTGTCCGTAAGGACATTTAACCCTTTTTAGGAGCATCCACTTTGGAATGGGTGCTTTCCCTTTTTATATGTATATGATAGCATTGATTTTTGCAGATTTCAAGTGCTTTTTTACGCATCTTATATTGGCTGAAACAGAGGACATTTATATTACCCGTAACGGAAAGGTGGTTGCAAAGTTGTCTAATCCATATCAAGACAGGGTAGATGTTGCTAAATCATTATTCGGTGTTATTCCGGCAGATATGGATTTAGAAGAAACCCGTGAAGAAAGGTTGAACAACATATGAGAGTTTTAATTGAGTGGATAATTAATAAGCTTGGATTAGAAGCTGCTTCTTCAAAATTTCTTGTTGAAATTCAATCCCGTATGTATTATACTAATCTTTATAAGAGATGCGCTCCGTAAAGCAAACGGATCGTCTCAGTTATCAGTTACTTATCAAAAAAGCAACCTACTACTTTGGCGAGCGGCGGTTGCTTTTTTGATGTCTAAATCTATCTGCTAAATCAACGGCTTTCACAATAGTACTTATTGCAGTAACTATCATTCCAGCAATTTTGAGAATCGTTTCCAACATCTCAAAGATACATCCTCTTCTGTATTTCCCATCAAATCACCTCCGCTGATTCTGGAAGCTCTCGTATGTAATCATACGGCAAGAGACGAACCGCTTACCCGTTTTAGAGCGCATCATTATTATAGTACATGTCAAAAACATTATTAAGAGCGATTTCATTTGGAATTCACGTATTAAAAACTGCACTATATACAAATTTAGTGTTTCCACTTGTATATTCTATATTCGAGTAACAGTTCAGCCATGCCATTCATAAGATTGCCGAAATATACGTTTGCACCAACCAATGAGCACTATTATCGGCAACTTATTTCATGTCGGGCGTCCGCCCTATAGAAATGAATGTGCAAGTTGCCCTTAGTGAGCAAGCTCAGTCGGTCATTTTTTGCGGACAGTTCAATACATGCCTGTCTGTTCCTTTCCCTGCTCCTGCGTTTCGTTTCCGTCCCTTGTGCCTTTCTTATCCTTTTCCTGCACTCTGGGCAATACTTCGATATTGCGGAGCGGGGA
>JAMPHU010000067.1 GCA_023663225.1 Candidatus Gastranaerophilales bacterium | reverse complement strand
TCATCGAGTGGAAACGTGTCCGAATGGGAATGATTACCCCGCTGGAGCGTAACTTGCCGTAACATTCTGGCAACTTCAAAAGGCCAAACTATTACCTCTTTTTTGACATTTTTCCAATACCATATTGCGTATTCTACAAAAATATGATAAATTTTTAATATGTGTTTGCAATATGGAGGATCCTATTTTGAAGAATAAAATACGAATGTTCGTCGGCGCAGTCCTGCTCATCGGCATTTTGGGCGGTTGCGGCAAGGATACCGAGCTGGAGCAGTTCAAGGTGGACATTGACAGCTTCTGCACCAATGTGTCCAATATTGATACGGCGATCAACAGTTTGGATGTCAACTCTGAAAGCGCGGTGTCGGACATGCTCGCTCTCTTGGATGAGCTCAACACAGAATTTCAGCAGTTTGCCGAGTTGGATTTCCCTGAACAGTTTGATTATCTGGAAGAGCTGGCGGATGAAGCCGGGGATTACATGGCGGAAGCGGTGTCGAGTTACAGGGACGCCTACACCAACGATACTTATGATGAGAGTATGTTCACCGCCATGTACCAATACGCCAGAGAAAACGAGTCCCGCGCCTTTAAGCGTGTCCAGATTATCATTACATTCCTGCACGGCGAGGAGCCGGACGCCGTCGGTCTGACCACCACGGAACCGTCTGCAGCGGAATAGACAAATTTAACAAGTAAATAGCGACAATAAAACGGACGCTGCAGCGTCCGTTTTATGTAATCTTATTTTATCTCAAATTACTTTAAAATCTGGATCTTTCCGATCAGAGGCAGCTCTTTCTCCTCCTTGCAAGCGTGAACCAGGCCAAGGATCCAGCATACAAATATGAATATGGAGCAGATACCCACAACAGCAGAGATCACAAGGGCGATGATTGCGGGCAGAAAACCTGCGATAATGTTGATCACAGACAATGCAATGTTGCAAATCCAAAGGACGAGCGACTGATTGAGATGGAACTTAGCGCCCTCTTTGTCACCGGCAAAATATGCAATGAGCCAGCCGATGAAGTAGATGTAGGAAACGATTCCAGTTGCTTTTTTGTTCATGATTTTTTCCCTCCTGCGCATTTCTCGCGCTAAAAAAATATATTTCTATTTTAAAAAAATAGACTCACATTGTGATGCCGAAAACCAGCAATAGGATATTTTTCAGGATCCAGTTGCCTATCACTATGGCAAGCGCCACCCACAAGTACCACTCATGGAATTTCCAACCCTTTACGCTGCCCACATGCAGCTTTCTCATGGTGTGCGTCACCATGAAACCCAAGTACAGATATGCGACATAGATCACCAACGGATGATACCACAAAGCATGCAGCACATGCCCCTGCAAAAGCGCCGACACCGCCCTGGTGCCTCCGCACCCGGGACAATATACGCCGAACAGCGTAAAAAGCGCACAGGAAAACGGCAGGACGGGAGCCATATAGCGCAGATACAGATACGCGGGCACGCCGAGCACGACCAACGCCGCAATTCCTGCTATATATGCCTTATCCTCCACCGTCTTGAACATCCGCATCGCCATGTCAACACCTGTCAATCAATAATAATAGTAATAGGAATCCAGATAATCCAATCCGCCCGCAGCAAACAGGATGACATAATACATGATCGCGATCAGACTGAGCACGATCCCTACAATGGAACAGATAATGCCCGCAGTCGCCATGCCGCTGCTACCCTTCTTGTTGGCTGAGATTCCGCAGATGATACCCGCGATACTGAAGATAAAGCCGATTCCACAGCAACAGGCAACAATGGATAAAATACCCATCACCAGACTGATGATCGCAAGCGAGTTGCTGGAATTGCCGTTTTGCGCCGTCTCCTGCTGTCCGTAAACGGTGTTTGGCGCGGGAGTCTGCATATTGGTATTGTCCTGATAATTGTTCCCGCCATTATTATTTTGATTAAAATTTTGACCGTCCATTCTCAATCTCCTTTTTTGTCGTCAATCGCCCAATGGTATCCCGTTGCCGTCTATGTTGATCGAACCGGTGAGGATCATAATGCCTTCCACCAGTCCCCAAATGCTCGTGCCGATCACCAGAAAAACGCCTATCACGATACAGGACAGCACCAGACCTACAAGCGTGAGAACCAACTGTGTCACAGCCTTCTTAGTATAACCCAGATAGAAATTATGCACACCGAAGCTTCCCAAAAAGATCCCCAACAGGCCTGCCGCCAGTTTGGACTTTGAGCCTGCCGCCGTGGTCGAACCGGAAGCTACTCCGCAATTCAGACATACCGAAGAACCCTGTGCCAGGGGTTTACCGCAGTTGTGGCAGTAATAGCTTCCCTGTCCTCTGGCCACTCCGCATTTCACACACAGAACGGCTTCATCTGTCGCATACGGTTCCCCGCAGTTTTTACAATGATACATTGATATACCTCTCTCCCTCTGTAAAAGTGCCACTGTGTCAATATATTACAAAACTGACGCAATCATACCCATATTGACGCAAATGACTTTTCAAAACAGCATTAATATAAAATCTACAATAAAACATTTTTTTTGTCAATATATAATGACATAATTATTAAAAAAAGTTAAAATTTTTCAAAATTTTTTATGAGTAAATCTGTTAGTATCGCCTCATAATCTGAGACAAGACATAAAATGCTCTAAGTCCCATCCCGCCAAACAGGATCAGGCTCCATCTGTCGAGGGTCGGAAAATGTCCGCACAGTCTTTCCCACAGGTCAAAACAAACGAGAAGAATCAGATATACCAGAATAAAATTCAGCAGTTGTTGAAGTGTCGGCATGCAAAAGGAAAAAACTGCCAACAGCGCAGCCGCCATACAACATATGCCATACCATTTTTGATAAAAGGACGGCGCGGCCGCCCACAGCGCGATGGCTGTCAGACAAAGAAAAGGCAGCAAAGACTGTAACAGAAAGAGCAGCAGATCCAAAGACGCCGCTTCGGCATCATGGAAGGGATCGATCAGATACGCCATGCTCAAGCGCGGCATAAAAGCCAAAAAGAGTAACAGAAAGCGAAGTCTGTCCCGCTCGTCGCGATGTCTCATAATAAGACACGGAATCGTTGTCAGACCAAAAAGGCCGGCCGCCCCCAAAAGATCCACGGTTATGTCGAAGGCCATGCGTCCGCGCCCCCCCGATTTTAGCGCAAAATACAGTCCCACGCCCTCCGCAGTCTGCATGTCGTGTATCGTCAGAACAGCCAGGCCAAAGAAACCTACCCACAGGGTGCCCCATATGATCTGTTCCAGCATGTTTCGTTTCGCTCTCTCCATCTCTCCCGCCTCCGTCACAGATAAAAAATTTCCCGAATCAGCCTAATCTCCGCACACAGGAAAAAACAGACGGTGAGCGCCGTGGTACAGCGCGCAAATCGGCTGTTCATCCGCTCCATGTCGCGGATACAGGTGAGGGACAATGTGAGACAGAGTATCATGGTCCCCATGGTGGCTCTGTCAGGGTAATGGGGCGAGAGAACCATCGCGCCAAAAGACAGTATGGCGGAGGTCAAGAGCGTCCATTGTACCCTGTCCGGCTTCCCGTGCAGAACAAAAATCTTGATCAGCAAAAGCGCCGTCATCGGTAGGACTGCAGGCCAGAGAAAATCTGTCCCCGCCGTGAGCATGGAATAAAAACGTTCGTATAAGCTTTGTTTTTCAATGATCGCGCTGCGCACAAAGTTCCCCGGCGCGGCCACGACCAGGACGCTCCCCAAAAGGGAGGACGCCATGCCGCACACCATCCATCCTTTGATCGGCAGTTTCCGCCATTTTTTCAGCCAGATCACAGTGCCCGCCGCCAGCAGAAAGCATACCGGCCCCATATTTTCATTGCTCCAGCCCGCCATCAGTCCCATAGGCAAGAGCCAGACTGCGGCCAAGGGCATATCTTTGCTGTCCGGCTCGTAAAGTTTCCGCAGATAAGGCAGCATAAACAGCAAGATCCAAACGGAAGAATAGATATAATTGACCGCGCCCGCCTGCCAGAGCATACTCATCTTCACATTCGCATTGCAGGCATAGATCGCGGCGTGAACCAGCAAAAAGCTGGACAAACTCTTTTTTTGAGCCGCCGCACAGACCAAAAAAGTCAAAAGAAAGGTCATGAGCAGATTGAAAATATCCGCGCAAAGTTCTCCGCTCATCAGCGTGAGCTGCAGTACGCCGTGGGTCACACATCTTCCGCCCCAGTTTAGGAAATGCCAGACCTGGCTCTCCACAATATCCGAAAGACTTGCGAGAGGCTCACCTGTGACGAGATTGGTGGCATACCACTCATCATCCATCATAAAAGGCACTCTTCTATGGGCGATAAAACCGGTCGCCGCCAATAAGATCAGAGCCGCTGTCACCAAGACCCTGCCTGTGTTTATGTTTCTTTGCATGTCTGTCTTTTTTTGCCTCAAATTCTCTTCTGTCACCGGCATCCTTTCACTCTCCTGGGTTATTGATTGCGCTGGTCTTTCTTTTTGAGCAGAGCCGAGGTGTCCAGCGCTTGTGTCTGGCCGCTGTCCCTTTTCCCCTTCTTCTCTTTCTTAGTTTGCTTTTTGGTCTTTTTGCCTGTATCTTCGTCTGCGGAAGCGGATTCTGTCTCTGCGGCGGCATTTTGCACAGACTTTTGTACACCTCGTACACCCTGCTCGATTGCTTCTTTAAAAGGTTTTTCCTTTTTTGCCTGTCTGCGCGCGCAAATCACGCGATAAATCCTGGTATCCTGAGGCAGAAAATGGAATCTGCGCACCGCGATATCCAACACAAACCACAAGATCGCGAGCACTAAAAACAGCCTGGTCAGATCATAGCGCGCCTTGGAGCCGCTCTTTCGCTGTTGCCAGATCATCTCTCCCTCTTTCAGCAGCCTGCCGTAACGCTCCACAAACGCGGTGAAAGCCGACGTGTTGACGCGGAATTTGTATTCGTCCGAATACTGAACCGCCGCCGCGGTGGTCACCGCGTTCACAACCTCTCCGCCGTCCGCGCGCCGCACGCTCAAATGGTAAAGTCCTGTCATATCCGTGTCCAACTGCGCCTCGTAGACCCCCGGCGCGGTGGCCAAGAGCGGCTCCGTAAAGGTGTTGCCGTCCGGATCGGTGTACACCGCTTCCACCTTGGTCTGTTCCGCGTAATCTTGCGCCTGATAGATCAGACTCGTGTAACCGCCGGCCGTCATCACATTGAGAGAATCCTCCCCGATATTCTGATTGCCCACACTGTAGTCTACAATGCGCTTCCAGAGCTGCACATAATCGTCCGCCCCCGCATAGCCTGCAGTCCACCTGTTCGCGACATCGGTATTCCACGCAACTGTGTGCCCCAAACCGTACTGCATAATCGAAAGCACCGGATCGTCTTTCTCCGAAGCGATCAATATGCGGGCGGAATTTTTGGGTGTCGCACTGACATAACCGTAAATCTGCGGCCATCCGTCCTCAAAAAGCGCGCTTGTAATCTCGTTTCCGCTGTTTACAGCCAACTCAAACGTTCCATTCTGCAAGTAAGTATCCCCGCTCAAAAACACTTCCTGGGCAAAGATTTTGGGAATCTCGGAAGCCATGTCGGAATAATAATATCTTCCGCCGCAAAGCGTGGCGATCCGCTCCAACAGCGCCGTGTCGGCGCCTTGTCCCACCGCCACGGCAGACAAGGTCACGCCCTTCTCCTGATATGACGATACCAGATTGCTGTAATTGCTGCTTTCGCCCTGCCCGTCCGTCAGCAAGATCACATGGAACAGGCTGGCGTCGCATGTTACCACACCGTCCAAAGCCGCCCACAGAGCGGGTTGGATGCTGGTGCCTCCGCCTTCCGCTATGGTCTCGATCTGACTCTTGATTGCCTCTTTGTCGGAAGCCTGTGTGGGTTCCACGACCCAGTCATACTGATCGTCAAAGGTGATCACACCCACATAATCCGTGTCGCTCATCTGATCCACGGCCGTCTCAGCCGCGGTGATCGCCAGATCCAGATCCGTAGCGCCGCTGTCCGAGCGCGTCCCCATGCTGCCGGAATGATCGATGACCATGATCATTGCCGTCTTTGCCGACTCATTCACGCCGCGTAGTTCCATATCCACCGGAAGCACGCTCTCTAAGACACTATCCCTGTAGCCGCCCAGAGCAAAACTCTGACCGCCCCCGCAGCAGATCAACCCGCATCCGTAATCCCGCACATAGGTCTCGATATTTTGCAAAAAACCTTCCGGCAGATCGGGCAGATACACATTTTCTAAGATCATGCTCTTATATTCCAACATGCCCTCCAGAGCGGACGGCGCGTTGAGGGCAGATACTCTGCTGTAATTGCAGCCGGCCTCCGCAAGCACCCGCTCAAACTCCGAACTGTCCTCCCCTATGCCGCCGATCAGCAAGACCTTCGGCACGGACTCCACCACCGAATAGGCGTGGTAACTGTCGTTTTCTCCACAAGTGTCGCCGTTTGCCGCCACTCTCACCTCAAAGCTTTCCACGTTCTCTCCCGTGACTGTCTGTTGAAACCGGAAGCGGTTCGTCCCGCGGTTTAGATGGACGGCGTGAGAATCCGTCTGGGTGGTGCCCATCCAGATCTGCAGCTCCGCATCCATCTCATAATTGCTCTCCACAGTCACGGTCATGGTGTAGGCATCCCCCTGATACAGATAGCTGGGCAGCTCCACATTTTCCACATAGGCGTCCTGCCCTGTGTCTGTCTCATAGATATATGCCAAAAGCTCCACCTGTCTGGAATTTAAGGCCAAAGCAGTCCCCGTCAGATCGCCTCTGGTCTCTTTGCCGTCGGTGAGAAACACGATCCGTCCCGCGCCGTCCGAGGGGATCATGGCCAACGCTCTGGATACGGCCTCCTCAAAGTTGGTCGCGGTCTTGTCCGGCAGCGACATGATCTGGGAGAACTGTTTCTCTCCGGTCAAAAACTGCTCCACCAGAGAATTTTTTCCGAAAGTGACGATCCCGTACTGATTTTTGGAAGGCATCTCCTGTAACAGCGCATCGATATACCGCTCCATCTCCTCCAGATTCTTTTCGTTACTGTTGGAGAGATCCACCAAAAAGATTGTGGTGTTGACAGAGTCGCGTTTGCTGATCGACACGCCAAAAAGCGCCAGCAACAGAAAAGCGGCCCCGATCAGACGCACCGCAAGGTAAAATTTGTTCCGGCTGCGCATCTGCCGCACATACAAAAACCATTCCAAAACCAACAGACAAAGCGCGACCGCCAGCGCCACATTCCCAAGCCGCCTCTTTACAAGTCCGCTCTCCGCGGCGGTATCCGAAGCGATTCCTGCCTCCGTGATCTGTCCGTCGGACTGGCTTCCCGTGGCAAAACGCACCACATACCGCTCTGTGATCTCTCCCGCCTCCACCTGATACAGTCCCGCCTTTTTGGTGTCCGCGTATAACGTATTCACGTCCAGATCGGATCGGGGATGAAACAGCACCGTCTCTCCCGCCTCGTAGACATTGTCGGTGAGAAGAGAATCGTCCCCCAAAAAGTGAAGGACATTGGAGATAAATATGGGAAATTCGGCTTTCAGCGGAAAGTCCGACTCTCTGATATCAAACCCCACCACCACGGTCTTGACTCCGTCGTGTTCGCCATAATAGCCGGCGCACTGTTCGCCCGCCCACAAGAAACCGATCCCCCAATCCGGCAGCTCATACACCTTTGTCTCGTTGACTCCCAGCGAAAAGGAAGTAAGTCCCGATGTGAGATCGCAGGAAGCGGCGGTGAGCATCACACGTTCCACCGTATCCGCCGCATAGACTTCCCCGTCAAACAGAAGCGCGTTTTGCGCCTCCCAGCCGTCTGAGGCGGTTTGAGCGTCATATATCCGCACGGAAGGCGCATCCGCCGCATCGCTCTCCCCCAGCGCATTCTCCTCTTGCACCTTGGGCAGGCTCATGCCCGTGACCGCCTGATAAGCTTTCTCGATATAAGTGTTGCCGTCTCCCACCAGCGCCGCGTCGATCTGCGCCGTCCGGCTGGGAATGGCGTAGGCGATATTGTCCTGAGAAAGGGAATCTTTCGCGCCGCTCTCCGCAAAACGGATAGAACCCAGCTCGCTGCGAAGCGTTTCCCCCTGCCATGTCAATTCCTGAAAAAAGCACAGCGTCGTCTCCCCCGCGCCCAGCGTAAGCTGCTTAACTTCCAACAGGCGTTCTCCCTCGTACAGGCTGATCTCCATGGAGGCCTCGGACGCGCCGTAATTGGTGAGGCTGGACGCACAGACAATTTCTTCATCGTTCTCATCGCCCGACCTTGTGTAAGACAAAAAATTGTTGGACACATTGTCCACAGCCTGCCCCATCACGAGCACCTGGGCGTCAAAATATTCCGCAAACTCTACGGCATCCTCCGCGCCGTTTCCGTCCGTGAACAGGATCACTTCCGTATTCGCCGCATCCTCGTCGGCCTCTCCCCCGACGCCCTTTAGTGTCTCCACCACGCTCTCGGCGTCAGACAGCCTGCCCGTCCCGTCACAGCAGGATATCTGGTCTAACGCCGCATACAAGCTTGCCCTGTCTTTTATGCCCACAGCCAAAAGCTCCGTGCCCATACAGTCGTTGGTGACAATGGAAAACACAGTGTCCTCGGAACCGGCGATCAGTTCCTTCGCCTGGCGGACGGCTTCCTCCATGCGCGTCCTCCCGTTACCGGCATCGTGCTGCATACTCCCGCTGGTATCAAACACCAGGATTCGATTGCCCTCTTTTGCGCCTTTCCCATGGATATAGGGAGACATCAGCGCCAACACCAACAGCATCAGAATCAAAATCTGAAGATACATCAAAATATTGTGTATAAATTTCTCCAGAAAAGTCTTTGACTGTTGGTTTCTGAACAGCTTGTCCCACAACAGATTGGAAGATATCCTGTAATCTTTCCCTCTGGGTTTCAGCAGATATAAAATAATCACCACTGGCACCGACGCAAGAAGCGCCAGAGGCCACATACTTTCAAATATCATAAATCACCCTTAAATCCTGAAAAATCAACTGCGCTCTGTCTCTCCCCGTGTCGCAGAGCACATATGCGCCTCTGCCGCCAGCACAGCCTCTTTTCATTCGATCTGTCAGTTTGTTTAATTCCTTCTCGTAATGATCGATCGCTTTGGCGTCTACGGTCAGACGTAATTTGTCCTCTGTCTCGGCGTCGATCAGATTGAGCGCGCCCTCCAATGTGATGCAGCGCTCTTCCGCAGCCAGGGTGTGCAGGATCACCGGCCGCTGTTTGCGGTAATTCAAGTACTGTAGAAGCTTCTCATAATCATTGTTTTCCCCCAGCATCTCGGGATGTAAAAAATCGCTGATAATCACCGTCACGCCAGGCCCTCTATACGACATCTTCCTCGCGGCCGCCAGCATGTCCGCCTCGCCCGAAAAGTCCAGCTTCTCCAGCCAGGCCGGCACCTTGGCAAAACCGTTTTTCCCTCCGCTCACCGACAGCGGGCGTCCCGGGTTTTTCATATCGTAGATGAGAAGCCGATCCATATTGTTCAGCGCTAAAAAGCTCACCACCGACGCCAGATCTTTTGCAAGATCCGCCTTACTGTCGGCGCCGTAATCCATGGAGGCGCTGGTGTCCACGAACACGGAGACGACGGCCTCCTTCTCCTCCATATACTCCCGTATATACAGTTTGTCCAGCCTGGCGTACACATTCCAGTCCATGCGCCGCAGATCGTCCCCCGGCATATACTCCCTGAAATCCGAAAATTCCGCCGAAATGCCTTTCTGTATAGACTTGCGGCTGCCGGACATATTCAGGCTGCTCTTGTGGGACATGCGCAACTGCAGGCGGGACAAAGTCTCGTAAAATTTCGCGTCAAACATACAGAATCTTTTCCTTTGCGTCAATGATTTTTTGAATCACAACGTCCTCTGTGATCCCCTCCGAAATCGCGTCAAAATTGAGCAAAATGCGGTGGCGCAGCACCGGATATGCCACACTCTTGACATCCTCGAACGACACGTTAAACCTGCCCTCCAAAAAAGCTCTCGCCCTGGACGCGCGGATCAAAGCCTGCGCGGCTCTGGGACTTGCGCCCTCTCTCACATAAGGGTTCGACTCATGGGTCGCCATGACCAGCTCCAAAATATAGTTCATCACAGCGTCGGCGATGGGCATCTGGGCGATCAGCTTCCGCGCCTCTAAAAGCTCCCCGCCGTTCATCAGGCTTCGGATCTGGGGCGGCGTTTGTCCCTCGGTGAGTTCCACGATCCCTTTGAGTTCCTCCTTGCTGGGAAACTGCACCAACACTTTAAAGAGAAAACGATCCAACTGCGCTTCCGGCAGCGGATAGGTTCCCTCCTGTTCGATCGGGTTCTGGGTCGCCAGCACCAAAAAAGGCTCTTCCAAAACATGGCTCTCATTGCCTACCGTCACGGTATGCTCCTGCATCGCCTCCAACAGGGCGGATTGCGTTTTGGGCGTCGCGCGGTTGATCTCGTCGGCCAAGACCAGATTGGCGAATATCGGGCCGCGCTGAAATTGAAAACTGCTGTTGCCGCCGTCCTTTATCATAATATTGGTGCCTGTCACATCGCTTGGCATCAGATCGGGCGTGAACTGGATGCGCTTAAAATCAAGCAAAAACACCTGGGCGATGGTGCGCACCAGCATGGTCTTGCCCAACCCCGGCATCCCCTCCAAGAGCACATTGCCGCCCGTAAGCAGCGCCAGCATGACCTGGCGGATGATCTCTTTTTGTCCGATGATCCCTTTGCCGATCTCCTCCTCACACTCTTTGATCTTGCTTTGATAGACTTCAATATCTGACATGATCTTCTCCTTTTCTCCCTCGCCTTTTAATTGCCGAGATTTCCAAAATAATCCCGTATCACGTTTTCCATGCCGCTCGGATATCTGCCGGTTGCAATACCTTCATAAGCGCTGTCTGTGTACTCGCCGATCACAGAATTGTAATCCACATGCTCTCCCTCCCATGCCAGACCATTCTGTTGACGAAAGTAATCTGAACCCTGATCTCCCTGCTTATCGCCCGAAAGGGAAGGATCGTCGGACAAAGTATTCGGCACACTCACATAATCGTGGGCGGCAGAACTGCTTCCGGTTCCCCTGCCGCCTCCGCTTCCTGTGCCGCTTCCGTTGCCGCCGCTGCCGGAACCGTTGCCGTTACCGTTACCATTGCCGTTGCCATTACCGTTGCCATTGGAACCTTCGCCGTCTCCGTCTCCGCTGCCGTTTGACCCCGCGCCGTCTCCATTGCCGTTTCCGTTTGCGCCCGCGCCGTTTCCATTGCCGTCGGAACCTTCCCCGTCAGAACCTTCTCCGTCCTGGCTGTCGGAGCCGTTTTCGCCGTTCGATCCTTCGCCATTGCCGCTTCCGCCTTGACTGTCTCCTTCCCCCGAACTGTCTCCGCCGTTCGCCCCCTGCGCGGACGCGGTCTGAGTGGAAGACGCCTGCTCATTCTGATTGGCAAGCGCTTTGGCCAAGGCTTCCGCGGAAGCGATTCCGGCAATCGACGGATCCGCCATCTGGGCCGCAAGATTCTCGAGACTTTGAGCAGCCTGATCATACTTGTACTCCAGCCGCTTGGTGGCGGCCGCAAGACTCTCCCAGGAATTGGCTGCCGCAAGCTCTTCTCTGGACAACTGCAATGCTTCCGTCAGCTCTTCCAACAGCGCCTGCTGCTCCTCTGTGAGGCTGTCCAAGTCCACGCCCTCCAAAGCTTCCTCAAGCTCCTCCAACGCTTGCTGCTCCTCCTGTGCCTTATCCTGCACCAAATGGCCAATCTGCGCCTGTTCCCGCACGGAGGACGGCAGGATGCCTGTGACGACGACTGCCGCCACAGCCAGAAACAGCGCCAGAACATGCCGCTTATCCGGCATGAGCGAGATCCGAATCTGATCTTTGATCTGCTCATAACTGCGAAAGGCGTCCTGCCTCTGCATGTCGGCAAGTTCGCTCTCGTTGTCCCTCTGCTCGTAGGCTGTGATCATTCGCTCCTGTAAACCAAAAGAATCCAGTCTCCTTGCGGCCTGTGCCATATCCGCACGCCGAAACATGGCAAGGCACACCCCCGCGAGAAGTCCTATGCCAAAACACAACCCTGCAAACAGATGCACATAATAAAACGGCCACACGAAGGAAGCAAGCTCACACAAGATTCCTAGGGCTCCTCCCGCCGCGGCGGAAAGGAAACACAAGTCGATCAATCTGGCAAGATTGATTTTCCTCTTACATCTTTTGATTTGTTCCGTCAGATATTTTGTGACATTCATATTGACACTCCCCGCCTGCGGCAAGTTCATTTCCGGACTGCCATCCTCTTAGCCGCCTGCTTTTTTCCGCGCCTCTTGATGGGATCGATCTTCTTGGCGGCAATCCAGAGAAACAAAAAGGATACTGTCAAAAAGAGGATCGTGGAAAAAATCATCCACCAATAACCGGAGGCCACAAACCGAATCGGGCCCACGGTACGGGAGCCGGGAATCGAATTGACCAAAGATTCCCCTGCCATGATACGCCCGAAAAATTCTATGAGATACATGATCGGATTTAACAGTAGGAACAAAATGCTGTTTTCCCCGTAGACGTCCAACAAACCGTTAGCCTGATAACTCATAGGAAAGCTATCCAAAATCAGATAGAAAATATACGGGAGGAACGTGGCCGCAAAAAAGAATAGATAAAAAATATAAGACAAAATAACCGCGCTGATGCTCTTTTTACAGATGGCGGAGCACAGGATCCCGATACTCGCCGATAAAAATGACAGCAAAAGAGCGATCCCGAAAAACCACAGCAGATAGCTCCAGGACATTCCGCCGATCACAAAGGAGAGCGCCATGATGGGCATACTCGCCGCCACATAAAACATACTCTGCAAAATGGCGGTCATCACCTTTCCCATGATAATCGAAAAAGGCGTCATGCTGGTCGTCATCATAATATCAAAGGTTTGCCGCTCCCGCTCCCCTGAGATGGAGGAGGCGGCCCTGACCGGCACCACCATGGCGAGAATGACAAACTGCGTGATCGCCAGAACCGGATAGAGCCACACCAAAGAGCTGTAGATATTATCTGTGGAATACCGGCCCTCACTCTGGATCACGAGCATTGCCAGAAAAAATACCAGCGCCAGGATGACCTCATAGACAAACAGACCCCAGCAGATTTTCATGCTGCGCGACTGTACTTTGACATCCTTTTTAACGATCGGACTCAACTGCATTTGCGACCCCTCCTTCCTGCGGCTCATTGCTGCCGGTGACACGCATAAACAGCGTTTCCAAATTTTCCTCCTGCTTGTGGAAACCCGTCACCACCACGTCGTTGGCGATCAGGGTACCGATCAGTTTCGAGATCTCCGATTTCGACATGGTGTGGGAAAGTTTGATCTCATGCTCACCCAGAGAATCGATCTTGGCCTTGGCGTACTCGTTGAGGATGCGCACTGCCGTCTCGCGCCCCTCGTCTAAGGTGATGACCAACTGATTGCTGCCAAAGACGCCCTCCATGACATCCTCTATCCGTCCGGCCGCCACAAGATGTCCTCTGTCCATGATCCCGATGCTGCTGCACATCTCGGACAGTTCGGAGAGAATATGGGAACTGATCACAATGGTCTTGCCCATGCTTTTTAAATTCTGCAAAAGCTCCTTCATCTCCACTCTCGCTCTTGGGTCCAGACCGGAGTTGGGTTCGTCGAGCACCAAGAGCGCCGGATTGTGGATCAGCGCCCGCGCTACACAGAGTCTTTGTTTCATTCCGCGGGAAAGCGTATCCACAAACACCTCCTTTTTGTCGGAGAGATTCACCAATTCCAGCAGATCGTCAGAGATTTTTTCGATCTCCTTTGTATTCATTCGATACATGGAACCGTAAAACTCCATGTACTCCCGCACTTTCAAATTGTCGTACACGCCAAAGAAATCCGGCACATAACCGATCTGTTTCTTCACCTCTTTCTGGTGGCTCATGGCGTCCACGCCGTTGATTGCGACCCCGCCCGCGCTGGGCAGCATCAGTCCGCACACAATGCGGATCGTCGTGGTCTTGCCGGCGCCGTTTGGCCCTACAAAGCCAAACAGATCTCCTTTGGGAATGTGCAGCGTCAGATTATCCACAGCGCGGAACTTTCCATAATTTTTGTACAGATGATCAATATACAGCATAGTGATCTGTCACCTCCGTTTCCGCATAGGAGAAGATACAGCCATAAGCAATCTCGTTACTTTTTTCTGTGACAACCTTGTCATAATCTCTCACAATTCCCGCAATCACAGCACAATTTTGATCCGAAGGCCTGGAATTCATTGCCATCCCCAGACCGATCGCCAGCGCCGCGATATCGTCCTGCTCATAATTGTAATAGTTGTAACCTCCGTAAATATTGACCGCGCCATAGAGAAAGTCGTCGTAGTAGGGATGGGTATTTTGATACACACATCTGCCGTCCTGTTCGGCCTGCGCAAGGTCGATGGTCTCTCCCGCCTTCACATCCGAAAAGACCGCCACAAAGTCGTTGAACCATACCGCCATATAAGCCATATCGCAGACGGTGTCGTTGGTGACGCAGCCGTTTATCTGTCCGTTGCTGCCAAAGTCCACGATCCCCTCGGCGGTGAGGGAACCCTTGTTTTCCGATCTGCCGTTTGCATAAAACCACCCGTTCTCAAAATTGGAATTGGGCCGAATCCCCACGGAAAGTCCCTGCCCGTCATTTTGTATCAGATAATAATAATCTGTGGGGGCCGTACCATTTCCGGAAGTATAGTAGTAAGAATACCAGTTCCACCCCGGCCCTACCGCTTCAAACCGATCGTTCAGGCGGATACTCCAGGGTTTCACCCCCGAGTGATATGCCATGACCTGTGCTTCCATCCGATCGCTGTCCGCCTGCTGCATCGTGATGGAGTATACTCTCGTATCATTGACCCTAGCGCTCTGCCCCAAAATAAACACGGCAAAGATGAAGAACAGTCCCACAGCCGGAGCGCAGACCCAATACCACTCGCGCTTTTTCCATTTGCGCAGGATCAGATACAAAAGCGGCCCCACTAACACCACATAAAAGGCGATCAGGATCTCCAACAGACCAAAGTTGAGCGTGGTATTTTGATGGTCGATGAACGAAAGGGCCCTCTGCCCGATAGAGTTCATGTCGGAATAGGAATGGTAGTTACCCTGTGTAGACGCATAGGCTGTCAACTCCTCGTAAATATACTGGATCATATAGTACTCCAGCCATTGCAGAGAACTCTCGCCCAAAGAACAGTAATAGACCGCCACAGCGCCCTGTCCGACCGCACTGATCAGGGCCGGATTCTCCGAACTGTCATACCAGTTGGTGTTGGGAACGGCGCCGGCGTTCGCATAAGAATAGACCAGATCCGCTATGGGCATCTGGAAAAAGTCAATCCCGCTGCTCTCATAATAGTAATAGTATCCGCGCGCGGCAACGTTCATATACACCGGATTCGCTTCCCCCGGCTCGCTGACATCCACAAGATTTATATCGATATTGAGAAAATCTTCGTCAAATCCGGAGAGGGTCTGCATCGCGTAAGCGCCTGTGCCGATTATCAGCATCCCGCCGTCCTGTACCCAATCCTGAATCGCCTGGATCTGCTCCTGTTCCAATGTGGACACATTGTAGTGATCGATCACTAAGAACATCAGCGAATTTAAATAAGTCATCAGATTATCCCGATCCAACTCGACCAACGAAAGAGGCCCGCTCTGATTGCGAAGATGCACTACGTTTCCTCCCGCATCCAGATAGGTGAGACTGGAATAATCATCAGACAACACGCCCACCGGAAGTCCTGTCGTAATATTGCCAAATATATTGCTCAGCGCAATCGATTGCAAAACTTTTCCGTTCCCATCCAGAAAATTTAGTGAACAACTCCCCTGTATCGTGTCCGCGGAGCCGTCCGTCATCGTGACCAAAAACTGTTTTTTCCCCTGGGACGCCAAGGAAAGCTCCGTGTTGTAGGCGCAGTTGTCCGGGCCGGTATTTTTGATAATCAACTGTACAGTGCCGGAGAAATCTTCTCCCTGATTCTCCACCGTCACTTGCATGAGATAATTGCCGTTGTCCTGTCCGATCACGACCACATCCCCCGAAAATGGCCCTCCCGCCTCATTGACAGGCGCCTCGGCGGACACGGAAAGTTTGCCGGCAAACATTCCAAACAAAAACAGCAATGCCAAAGACCATGTCGCAACCCGTTTTCGCATTGTTCCTCTCCTTTTCCTATTGTTTTCTCCGTCACATATTCCTATCATAACACTTTGCAGGGACAAAGTCCCATTATTTCTTCTAAAGATTTGTTTAAGATTTTATGAATAAGAATTTCCCATAGAAAACTATAACGGAAAATGCGTCCTCGGTCAAGTGGGGATTCAGTCGCCCACGGGCAGAGCCATCATCTCATCCACCGGATAAGAATCTGTATTCCAATATTGCTCGTTCAACTCATCCATCAGCTCATGCACAGGGACATATCCGTCGTCCTTCCACTCGTAGATGCGGGTGTCATAGGTGATCGCATCCCCATCCTCATATCTCGCCACCAGGATGAGATCCGTCTTGCCGTCTCCCGTGATATCAGCCTCCTGGAAAAAGTAGATCTGCCAGAACCTTCCTATGGAGGCATTGTTCTCCCGCACATCCGGAAACACATAGGCAGCGTCCAGATCGTAGTCTGAAAGGTCATACAGCCAATCGGTATCCTTGGTTTTCACAAAATAGAGCTTATAGTCTATCTCATCTTGTTCTGTGATCACATAGAACAACCTTCCGGTTCCCAGATTTTTCAACTCGCCGATATTCACCGTCTCCGTGTCCGATCTGGGAGCCACGGAATCCCCTCGCATATCGGGAATTTGCACCTTTTTGAGCACGCTCAGATCAAATTGGTCGGCGATCTGCTGCAGCGCATCCCTGCCGATTCCGTTTCGCGTGCCTTGCAGGATATTGGCCGAGAAAAAACAATCCTCAAAGTCCGCAAAAATCAGCGCCTTGTGGGAACTCAAGGCAAGCAGCACCGACTCTCCGCAGGCGGTCACATACTGCCACTCCGTATAGTCTTCCACCGACCCGATATTGAGCGTCACCTCATCAAAAGTCCCCTTGACCGCCCGAGCGTACTGCAATGCCACCGTCCCGTAGTCTGCCAGATCCACATCACATTCCCCCTGGAAAGAGCCGTCATCGTAAATATAACCCCAATATCTGATACAATCTTCCGATAGGAAATTGCCGCCCACCCGATAGGCCAATTCCTCATAACTCACCACATTCATGTTTCTGTGTAGCTTTAGTCCGTATTTGTCTGCGATCTCGTCCAGCTTCTCGCCCATTTCATAGGAGTAAACCATGTACATTTCCCAATCCGGCCTTCCCTCGGCGACAAAGACGCCATTGCCAAGTTCCGCCACTATTTGACTGACATGGTCATCGCAGTACGCCGTCCATTCCGCAAGCGCCTGTGCCTCCGGACTATCTCGAAAACCGGACAGAGAAATCCGTCCATCCTCCTGACTGTAGCGACCGACAGAAGGGCTTTCTTCCCGATCTTCTTGTTTCTCTTGCTCCATTTGCCCCTCCTGCCCTATCTGCAGCAATAGATCCCGCAGTCCGAACAGATTCATGGCGCAGCCGCACACGGGGATCAGTATGAGCGCAATGATACAGATTGCCACCTTTATCGAAATCCGCATGTGACTTCTTGGACTGGGGAGCCTTTTCTGGTTCTCCACTATATCCAAAAACCTGTCATCCACGTACAAAAAGGCTTCATTCAAACGCTTATATCCATCACTTTTTCTCATATCACCACTCCTCCTTCCTCAAAATAGTCCCGCAGCCTGTTCCGCAGCTTGGACAACAGATATTTGACCTGACGCTTGGAGAGTTGATATTGCTGCGCCAGTTCCTCTATGGTGTAGGAATAATAATATCTGCCCAAAAACACAGCGCAGCTTTTGTCGTCAAGACTGTCCAAAAATTGGTTCAACACTCTGCCGATCTCCCTCGCTTCCCAGATCTGCTCCACATCATTCTTCCTGTCAGGAATACACTCGTTCATCTCCACAAACAAGGCAGTTCTCTTGCCAGCCGTCCGATAGTCCAACCGATCAAAAGAGAGATTCCTGGCGATCCTGGAGAGAAAATGCTTGAAATTTAAGGGCCGTGTGGGCGGAATCGCCCGCCATGCTCCCATGTAAGTGTCGTTCACAATCTCCTCCGAATCATTCCAATCGCGCAGAATATTGTATGCCAGTTGTTGCAAAAAACCGCCGTATTTTTTGTCCGTCTCTTCGATGGCCGTCTCTGACCGCTCAAAGTACAGCTCAACAATTCCGGAATCTTCCATAACATAAGCCTCCTTGTCCTTCTGTAAAAACATTTCTTTAACTATATAGTAGGAGAAAACAGGCCTCGGTACAAAAACAAGGACGCAACCATTTAAAATAGTTACGCCCTTATCCAAATCCATTCATTTTATACCCATGAGCAATGAAGGTGCCGTGCTTGTATAAATATAAAGCCAGTTGATAACCCCCCACTGTTCGCCGTACTTTATATTACATGCCAAACAGCCTCAGCATGGATGCATTATCCTGCATACGTTTGCGCATCATCCCCATGCCATAGTCCTGGAGAAGCTTTTTCTTCTGCTTCTCGGAGACTGCCTTGGGAATATCCAGATCTTCGATACGGCTTCTGGAAGCTGTCAAATTCTGAGAAGTCCCCCTGTTGGAATTGTACGCATGTTCCATGGAGTTTGTGACTGCTCCGGTCTTGCTCCTGGCTGCGCTGATCGTATTGATCGCATCATCGATCTTGGAGAGATCAAAATCCTTGGTGACGTCAAAGCCGTTGATGCCAAGAGACTTTAAGGTGACATTCTCCATTCCGATCTTTAAGCCGGTGCCGTCCGCATTGGAAGCGATATTCATATCCGCCATGCTGCCGTTTAACAGACTCATCTCGTTGAATTTGGTGCCAACCGCCGTGCGCTGAACATCCTGCAAAAGCTGATTGACTTCACCCTGGATCGCCTGCTTGTCGGAATCGCTGTACAATCCGTTGGACGCCTTGACGCCAAGCTCTCTGATCCGCTGAAGGGAATCCACCATAGTTCCCATGGCTCCGTCCTTCACATTGGCAACGTTCATGCCATCCTTGATATTGGAGGCGCCTACATCCAAACCGTTGCTTTCCTTCAGGATCTTCTTGGCGATAGCGAGTCCCGCCGCATCGTCAGCCGCTCTGTTGATCCGCTTTCCATTGGCAATCTTGCCATAAATGGAATTGACATTGTTCATCGAACGGGTATTGTTGTAGATTGATTGGGTATTGTTAATAGAAGCTATCCGCATACTATACTCCTTTCCGCACAGGTCAACAAACCCTCTATGCTTATAGCACATCATATACCTAAATATAGTCTAATACAAATTGGAAGAATTTTCAAGATGGACTTGAAATTTTTTCTTTAAAATTGTATCAGCTTCATTGCTCGCCGAAATCATACAACTTACCTGTCGCAAAGGGACTTCCCACATCACATCTCCCGTGATGGTAAGCTTTTTGGTATGCTCCCTCTTCCACCGTTTCCGACGTCTCCACCTTGATGCGGCTGACTCCCGCCTTTGTCATGGAGTCCAGCATTTCTATCACAGCATCCACACGTTCCCTATTCTCTTCCATACGAACCCTCTCATTTTGATTTTTATCAGACGAACTTCATACCACCTTGTCTTACCTTACAGCGAGGTTGTTGACTCGCCGCTACTCTCCCTGGTTTTACTGTTTTTTTAAAGCTTCATTTTCCTGCCGCAGCAATTCAAGCTGCCGGAAGGCCTCGTCCCTTTCTTGGAAGGCTGCATCCCTTTCCTGAATAGCTGCGTCCAACTTCTGGAAAGCCGCATCCCTTTCCTGAAAAGCTGCATCCCTTTCCTGAAAAGCCTTGTCTCTTCCCCGTGTTGCCATCTCACGTTCTCTCAATATTGTATTCATCTCTCTTATGTGTTTCTCCCT
>JAMPHU010000066.1 GCA_023663225.1 Candidatus Gastranaerophilales bacterium | reverse complement strand
GAACGGCATGTACGGTGGTGTGAGAGGGGAGAGAAAATCTCCCCTACTCGATTGCGAAAAGGAAGGAAAGACAGCGGGGTTCTTTTGATTAAAATTTTTTTATCATTAACATTGACATTTATATTAACATTTTGTATAATACAGAACAGAAGCGGGAAATACACGAAAACAAATAGCCTTGATGGCAGACGAGAAATCGCCTACGCGAATTTCTCGCCGCCTCTTCGCGACAAGTTGCTCAGGAAGGGAGATTAAAATGAAAAAATTATCAGATTCGGAGTTTGAGATTATGAAAGTTTTGTGGAGCGGGGACGGGCCGATGACCTCCAACCAGATTCTGGACGGCGTCAGGGACAGGTATGACTGGAAGCTGGCGGGACTGATGACGTTTCTGGCAAGGATGGTCGATAAGGGGTATGTGTACTGTGACAGGACGACACGAACCAACTACTATTCCGCCGTTGTGTCTCAGGATGCGTATAAGACGCAGGAAAGCGAAAGTTTTCTGGAAAAGCTGTATGACAATTCCGCGGCGAAGATGATTGCCCATCTCTACAAAGGGAATAAAATTTCACAGGCAGAAATAAAGGAGTTAAGGGATTATCTTGATTCCATGGAAGGAGAAGAGAAATGACACAGAAATGGATGATCGGTATGTTGAATACATCCGCAGTAATGGGACTGGGGATCGCCATAATAAGCGTTCTGTTGTTCCTCAACAGAAAGAAGTACAGCGCAAGGTGCAGGAAAGGAATCTGGATTTTTATGGCAGTCTTATTTTTGACGCCGTTTTCTCACTTTCGCTTTTCGGGAGCATACAGTCTGGAGATTCCCAATGTTGTGCTGCGTGAGTTTGAACATCAGGCGATATACAATAGATTTACGCTTCGCGAGGATCCCATTATCATGAATGAAGAAGGGAGCGCCGGAGAAACAGACGGCGCGGGGATGGACGGACAAAGTCAGACCGTTTGGGATGAAGCGTCACAGCTTTCTCTCAAACCGGCGGAGAAAACAAGCCTGACAGTGGCGGATGTCCTGTTTGCCGTGTGGATCATTGTAGCCGTGGCTTTGGCGGTCTACTTTGCGGAAGGCTATCGGCGGATGCGCGGCAAGATCAGGCGTTGGAGCAGCGAATGTGAGGAAAAAAGAGTGCAGGAGGTTTTTTCAGAGCTTGTGGCGGAATGTGGGTTGAAAAAAATACCGGAAGTACGGATCATGCGGGATTCTTCCGCAGGCCCTTTTACGACGGGGGTGCTGAAAAATATGATCATACTGCCGGATGAGAACCTGCAGGAAAAAGACTTGCGTTTTATCTTAAAGCATGAGTTGACCCACTGTAAAAATAAAGATATTCTCTGGAGGCTTCTTTTCCTGATTGTGAATGTCATCTATTGGTTTCATCCCCTGGCATGGTATTTGCGTAAAACGGCAGAGCAGGAGATGGAGATTGCCTGTGATGAGGCAGTTGTGTTCAACGCGTCCAAAGCAGACCGAAAAGAATACAGTGATGTGATCATGTCCTGGGTGGAACAGAGCAGATATCAGGGCAGCGTGATTTCTACGGGATATGTCCGTGGGGCAAAATTTTTAAAGCGCAGATTTGACAGTATTTTCGGAAGCGGAGGGAAAAAGAACGGTACTTTTTTGGCATGCGGCGCATTTGCCCTTGTGCTGTTGATTGGCTGTATTCTTCATATACAGAGCGGCGGAAATGTATATGCGGCGAGGAAAATAGCCATTGACTCCGGTATTGAAGTGAGAACGGATGTCAATGGGGACGGAGAGACAGATCGGGTTCAAGTAACAGATAACAATCTCGACGGATGGGATTCTGTAGAAACAATTTTGAGTGTGCGCTTGAGCAATGGCGAGCAGGAGTGGATCACTTATCCTGACCGTTGGGATTCCTATTTGGTGACAGGGGATCTGACGGGGAACGGGGCCGCCGATATTGTCCTGGTAAAAATCGGATGGATGAGTAACCATGGTACAGGGGAGGTCAGGGTGCTGCATGTGCAGACAGACGAATCAGGAAAGCCTGAGTGGGTGGAATATCCCGGAAACTTTATACAGAATCCGGATTTGGAGCCGGAATGGGTAGGCGGTTGGGAGAACTATCCTTATCCGGAGGAGGACATCAGCATTTATGCGGAACCGCCGGTCGCTATGGATGGAGATTACTATGGGGCGACCATCATCGAGAAGGATGGGAAGACGATGCTCCGTTTGATTATGTTAGCGGATGCACAGACGGACAGCGGTATGTGCATAGACTGCTCGTACACGTCGGAAGGTTGGTATATCGAGGATATACTGATGGTTTATGATTACTACGGCGGCGATTGGGATGAAAAGCTTCTGGGAACATGGTGATTTTGAGTGATACGATCAATAAAGATGTGCTGACAGCGATTTACATGGCGTTATAGTAAGTGAAAAGAAAAAAGGATGTACGAACAAAGGAGGTTTTACAATGGATGACAAAAGAATCATACAACTTTTCTTTTCCCGTTCGCAGGATGCCATTTCGGAACTGTCGCGAAAATATGGAGAATTTTGTTATCGGATCGCCATGAATATTCTAAAAAACCATGAGGATGCGGAAGAAACGGAAAATGATACTTATTTGAAAGTGTGGAACAGTATCCCTCCTGCTTGTCCGGATGTACTGCGCGCCTATATTGGGCGTATTGCGCGCAACCTGTCAATATCCCGCTATCGGTACAACCATCGTGAAAAAAGGAATGGCCGCCTTCAGGTTTTTTTATCGGAACTGGAGGATTGTATCCCTGCGCCCCAGAATGTTGAAGCCGCAGCGGATGATACAGTGAGTAATGCGATCGGCGCTTTTTTGGCGCGTCAGGATTCCGGCACCAGAATTTTATTTATACGAAGGTACTTTTATATGGAGAGCATTTCTTCTCTGGCAAAGGACTTTGGCATGAAAGAAAGCAATGTGTCCACGAAATTGAACAGAGTGCGGCTAAAGTTGAAATGTTATTTAGAGAAGGAGGGAATCACTGTATGAAAGGTGGGGAAAGACTTTTTAATCTGCTGGAAAATCTGCCGGATCGTATGTTGGAAGAGGCTTGGAAAATAGAGAAGGTGCAAAGAGGCAAAATAAGGAAAGTTTTTTGCGGGATAGCGGCAGCGGCATGCATGGCGGTATTATTCATGACATTTGTTCCGGAAGGGCAGGCAATGGCAGCGCGGATCAGGGAAAGTATCGAGTATTTGCTGGAACAATGGTTTCCGCCAAAGGAAATATCCGTCTATCCGGAGGGAGAGTCGGAAAATATCACGCATGAAATCTACGGTGATTTGCCGGAACCGTCAGAAAGCATACCGCAGGAAACAGGGAGTGTGTCGGCAGCCGGCTTTGCCATTTATTTTGATCCGGAGATATTTGAGACAGCAGAGGAGGGAGAAGATTATTTGATTCGGGAAAAGCGGTTCATTTATACCAGGGAGGATGCCGTCAATGATATCCCGACGCTGTTGGAAGGACTTTCTGAGGAGGAGGCAGAGCGCAAGATTCAGGAACGCATGGAAGAGATGCAAGACTTCTACGACAGTATGCCGACTTGTGAAATCCGTATCACCCAAATACCACAGGCCGCTTTGGAAGATGCAGCCGCGAATCTGCGGGAAGATTTTTTGGGAACATATGAAAATGTGTCTGAAATAACAAAGTCCTCTCTGTTAGATGGTCTGTATTTGTATGGAGATATGGGTACGCAGGCTGACAGCGAGGTGGTCGAGACTTATTTTGTGGATAATGGACTGGGCGGGGTCTTTGTCATAAAAGCCGTCTACTACATGGAGGCAGCAGAAGGAATGGGGGCAAGATTCCATACCATGATTGAAACATTTGAAGTTTTATCACCGGAAGAGACGAGAGCGCAATATGATCCGCCTCAAATGAGTGCGGAGGGTATGCAAACTCAGGATTTGGAAGAACTTCAGCAAGTAGAAAAAATGCTCACAGATTTTGGCGGCGCTTATTTGGCAGCAGATATAGATTCCATAAAGCAATATCTGACAGACCCTTATGAATGGGATATAGAATTATATCAAAAACCGCCAAATGAAGCGTCGGTATCGGGTATACAGTGTTTGGAAGCTATACAAGGAAAAAGCATTGGCGATATGGCAGTGGTGTATCTTCAATACAAAGAATCGAGTATATCAGAAACTTCTCAAAGCATGACTGTTGAACTGATCAAATCAGAAGATGGTTGGAAAATACAGTTTTACGGGTTTGAGGGTTAAGGGAAATATAAATTTGGTAGCAATTTTGTGATATTTCTGCTTTCTGTGTGTCCTATAAATGAAAGGCACAAGCACTTGACTATATGGAAAGGAAGGTTTATGAGATGAGAAGAATAAAAAGTGTGCTGTTATGTTTACTTATGTCAGCGGTTTTGGTGGGTTGCGGAGAGACTGGGGAGATTGCGGCGGATGCAGACAGAGATTCCGTTATGGCGGATAGTGAAGTGTCCGGCAGTCTTTCGGAGGGAGATTTTTGGAGAATAGAGGATACGGGCAAAGAAAGTGTACGGTTTTCCACAGGTCTGGAAGTCGTTTACCCTGAAAACTGGCAGGGAAATATTGTGTTAAGAGAGGAAAGCGACGCGGTGGCGTTCTGTGAGAAAGGAAATGCGGATGCAGGGATAGGCGGAGACTTATTTTATCTGTGCCTGATAGAGCGCACAGAGGGCACGATCGTGCTACCGGATTGGAGCAAGGTGTTTGGATTATACAGACAAGGCGAGAGAGAATATGTTTTGGTGCAAGACCAGCCGGGGGACAGATGTTATTCGGAGGATGACCAATCGCTGATCGATGCGTATCAAGCTTTGAGCGAGACGATGGATAACGTGATCATAAAGACGGATCATATGCAGGGTTTTACGGAATGTGGGATTGCGGATATAGACTGGATGCAATATGAGAGCGAGTGGGACGATCATGAACAGTCAGCCGATGATTCTGCTGAAAATCAAAATGATGCGGAAACTATATTTGTAAATCGGCATGGCGATATTTTTAACGGTGAGGGTGATACGGCCGGCATAATGGCAACTTTAAAAGCGTTTGAATGGCTGGTTCCCAGAAGCAGTGGGAGAAGATGCCTATGTAGGGATACAATCTCCGACAGGGTTATAAATGGGACGCAGAGCAATGAGGCAGGGTAGAATACCGGTAATGGAAAACCAGATTATGATTGAAAAAACAGGAAATTCTCTGTATAATGTTCTTAAAAGCAACGGGGAGGTGATACCGCTTGGCGGAGCAGGATATTTCAACAAAAGTGATGCTATACCATAATGACGTGTTTTCGGACGTTATAAACGGTTTGATATTTGAGAAGCCTTACATTGATGAAAGCAAATTAAAAGATGTGATACCCGAATCAGCGTATGAGGATTTTGACGGCAATCTCCGTTCTATGGAGCGTGACTTGCTAAAGGCGTATGGAGAGGGTGACGAGGCAAATTATTTTGCGATAGCGGAGTTTGGAATCGGCAACCAGACTACCGTTGACCCGACCATTCCTGTTCGAGTAATGGGGTATGATTATACCGTGTATAAGCGCCAGCTTGACGAGTATAATAACAAAAAGAGAAACTTGTACCGGCTGTTGAAGGATGCACAAGAGATTGGAAGTGCAGAGTTAGTAAAGCGGGTACAGAAGGACATTGAGAAACTTGGAGATTTCAGGCTTGTGCCAGTGATTACAATTATCTTGAATTTTTCCCGTACAAGGTGGAGTAAAGCGAGGTCACTAAAAGAACTTGTGCAAGTCGGGCATCCGGAGATTACAGATCACATGAAAGATTATGATGTGGAGATATACGATGTATTGTATCTGGACGAGGCGGTCAAGAGCAGATTTACCAGTGATTTTAGGGATGTGGTGACGGTGCTTTCCGAGGGGAAAATTGATAAGAAGCATAATTTTAGAAAGTTAAAGTATCCAGTGGACGCATTGGATATGATTTATGCTTATACAAAGGATGAGCGTTATCGAAACATTAGGAATGAGGTTATCAAAAAAGAGATGAAGGGCGAGGTGATCAGCATGAGTGAGTTTTTAGATGAGCTTGAGAAAAACAAAACGATTGAGATAGCAGGAAGTATTTATAGAGGAACAAGAAATAAGGACACAGCAATTCAGGTTATTGAATACGGATTAAAGATTTCAACAGAGGAGGCGCAGAAAATTTTTGATACAGAGGTTTTGCGTGTAGCCTTAGCATAAAAATCCCACAATTTTTCATAAGTCAGAGTCATAGACCATTTTATGAAAACAATTTTCAATAAAATGGTCTTTTTTAATTCCCAGATTTCCAAATCATAAAAATTTTGTTGCATCAGTCGGGGTAAGATAATAAAATATAGTCAGGAAAGTATGGGTTGGCAAGGTACTCTTTTAGCTGCAAAATCTAATATTTTTGAGGGATGAGAATGATTAGAAAAAAACGAAAAGATGTGATCGCAAGAAAATTTGACAGAGAAAATGAGATTCCTGTCATCCGTTCCAGTATTTGTACAGGCGAGAAAGTGGCGGGATTTAAGGATAAAAAGACGGGACATTTCGAGGAAGTCATGCTTCTCAAAAATGAGGCGGATCAGGAACTCTTTTTACAGACATATGGGATTGCGCTATCGGAAATAAAGAAGGAATGGTAAGAGAAATTTTTGTCCTGCGACGTTTTTTTTCCGACTATATAGGTGTAGGGGGGTTATCGCACGATAGTGAGTTCGGCCGTATACGATGCACCATATTTTGTTCCGAAGCGGTGGCTGGTCACAAAATATGGTGCATCGTATACGGCGCCAGCTATCATGCGATCCCCCATTTAGAAAACGAGAGGAGAGAGACCATGAAAAGGAAAGTGAGTATCGCGGCGGCAATGATGGTTTTTGCATTGAGCGCCTGCGCGACGGGATCGAAGGATGGCGCGAGTGAGGGAAGTCTGGAGATCGTATGGAGCACGGCAACTGAGGAAAGTGCAGGGGGCAGTTTTGGAGTACCTGCGCCGGAATCTGTGGAGAAAACGCAATCTGCGGAGGAATCGGCATCCACGCAGAGTCCTGCATCCATGAGAGAATCGGCATCTACGCAGAACTCTGTGTCCACGGAGGGGTCTATGTCCGGCAGCGTAGAGGGCAGTTCGGGAGCCGGTTTGCGGAAAGAGGATCTTCCGGCTGCGTATCAGGAGATTCTGGACATCGCCTATGATGTGATCGTGAGATGGAATAACGACGATGATGTGTCATATGATTTGATCGACGTAGGCGTGCCGGAAGCTCTCATAGGGCGTACTGCGGAGGAAGGATTGGCTCATATTGGATATACGCTGTACGATGTGGACAAAAACGGCGTGGAGGAGCTTATCATAGCGGACACGGGAGGCGGCGTGTGGGACAATCGGATCCTCAATATGTTTACGATTCAGGATGATCAGGCCGTGGCTGTGCTGTACGGTTGGTCGAGGAACCGATATTATATTTTGAATGACGGCAAAATCTATTACGAGGGTTCAGGCGGCGCCGCCTATACCACTTTTGCGACCTATCGTGTGGGAGCGGACGGAGTCAGTCTGGAGACCATAGACTATTATTTCACGGATTATTTGGATGGCGCCGCGTATACAGCGGGAATCACCTCCTGGTTCCACAATACCACGGGGCAGGGCGATGTGACAAAAAGCGAAGTCATGGAGTTGGAGGATGAGGAGATACCCTGGAAGATGCAGGAGGAATTTGAGGCGCAGGTGATGCCGTTGGATTTGACGTTTTTTAAGGATTACCGTTGAGGGACAAAATGGTTATATGCCGAAGTTTAAGTTTTTTGGTAAGTCTTGACAGTCGCACAAAAAGCGGATATCATATATTAAAAATTGAAGGGATATGGGAAAATGGCACTTTCAAAGAAGCCTGTGAAAGGCATGAAAGATATCCTGCCGGAGGAGATGCAGATCCGCGATTATGTGGTGAGTGTGATCAAGGAGACTTACGGCAGATTTGGTTTTACCTCCATTGAGACGCCCTGCATGGAGAATATCGCCAACTTGACAAGCAAACAGGGCGGGGACAATGAGAAATTGATCTTTAAGATTTTAAAGAGAGGCGAGAAGCTGAATGTGGCGGAGGCGTCCACGGAGGAAGAGGTTGTGGACTTTGGTCTGCGCTACGACTTGACGGTGCCTTTGGTGCGCTATTACGCCAACAACACAGCGCAGCTGCCGTCCCCTTTCAAGGCCTTGCAGATCGGGAGCGTGTGGCGTGCGGACAATCCTCAGAGAGGGCGTTTCCGCCAGTTTACACAGTGCGATATCGATATTTTGGGAGAGCCTTCCAATCTGGCGGAGATCGAGCTGATTCTGGCTACCACGACCACGCTGGGCAGGCTGGGTTTTCAGGCGTTTGAGATCCGCATCAACGACAGACAGATATTAAAGGCCATGGCGGCGTACAGCGGATTTGAGGAAAGTTCTTGGGACAGCGTGTTCATTACCTTGGACAAAATGGACAAGATCGGCTTGGACGGCGTGGAGGCGGAGCTGACAGAAAAGGGGTTTGAAAAGACCTGTGTGGACAAATATCTTTCCCTGTACCGCAATCTGGACGAGCGGGAGGACAAGGTGGCCTATCTGGCGGAGGAGTTGAAAGGGGTGCTGGATCCCGCCGTCACGGACGGACTGCGAGAGATCATGGACAGCGTCGGCGCTACGAAAACAGCCGACTTTAAGATGGTGTTTGACGCCACGCTGGTGAGAGGCATGTCCTATTATACCGGTACGATTTTTGAGGTGGCGCTCCCCGGTTTTGGCGGAAGCTGTGGCGGCGGCGGCCGTTATGACAAGATGGTCGGCAAATTCACGGGCAAAGACGTGCAGGCATGTGGTTTTTCCATCGGTTTTGAGCGCATCATCCTGCTGCTTATGGAGAGCGGTTTTCAGGTTCCCGACCGGCCGAAAAAGACTGCCTTTCTGATCGAGAAAGGCGTGGGCGGCGAAAAACTTTGCGAGGTGATCGGCAAGGCCCAAAAGGCGCGTCAGGACGGCGGTCAGGTGTTGGTGGTCAGGATGAACAATAACAAGAAATTCCAGAAGGAACAACTGACGGCGGAAGGCTATGAGGAGTTTGTGGAATTTTACAAAGAAGGGTTAAAAAACTAGGAGGTTGAGATGATTCAGTCCAGAACACATAACTGCAATGCCCTGCGCATGGAGCATGTAGGCGAGAAAGTCACCCTTGTGGGGTGGTTTGAGAATATACGGAAAGTGAGCAAGAATCTGGGGTTTTTGATCCTGCGGGATTTTTACGGTACGACGCAGGTGGTGGTGGAGACGGAAGAGATCATGGCGGTCATCGACGGCATCAATAAGGAGTCCACCATAGCTGTCACGGGAACGGTCAGAGAGCGTTCCAACAAGAATCCGGATCTGCCCACCGGCGAGATCGAGGTAGTGCCGGAAAAAGTGGAAATTTTGGGAAAGTGCATCTACAATGCGCTGCCCTTTGAGATCAATCAGTCCAGAGAGGCGGACGAGAATGCCCGCCTGAAATACCGATATCTGGATCTGCGCAATCCCGACATGAAGAAAAATATTGTGATGCGCAGCCGGATTGTGGCCGAGCTTCGCAGCCGGATGAACGCGCTTGATTTTATGGAGATCACCACGCCTATCCTGACTTGTTCTTCTCCGGAGGGAGCCAGAGACTATCTGGTGCCCGCCAGGAATCATCCCGGCTGCTTTTATGCCCTGCCGCAGGCGCCGCAGCAGTTCAAGCAGATCTTGATGGCGTCCGGATTTGACCGGTATTTTCAGATCGCCCCCTGTTTTCGTGACGAGGACGCCCGGGCGGACCGGTCTCCCGGGGAGTTTTATCAGTTGGATATGGAGATGGCGTTTGCGTCTCAGGAGGACGTGTTCTCGGTGGTGGAGCAGGTATTGCCTCCTGTCTTTGAAAAATATGGTATTTATAAGACGGCGAGCCAGGCTCCCTTTGTGCGTATTCCCTATTCGGAAGCCATGGACAAGTACGGTTCCGACAAACCTGATCTGCGCATCGATCTGACCCTCACGGATGCCACAGAGTTACTTGCGGACTGCGGATTTGAGCCTTTTGCGGGACAGACCGTGAAAGCGGTCGTGGTGGAAGGATTTGGAGCTACCCGCAAACAGATCGACGCGATCTGTGCCGAGACGGAGGTGCAGACCGCCCGCAAGGCATATTGGTTCAAGATGGATGAAAACGGCGGTCTGACGGGCGGTATCGCCAAGTTTCTGCAGGAGAAGAAAGAGGCCGTGATCGCTGGACTGGGCCTGAAAAAAGGTGATTTTGTGGGTTTGGCGGCCGGAAAACCTCAGGAGGCGAGAAAGACCGCGGGCGTGCTCAGAAAGCTTTTGGGCGCGGCGGACGAGAAGCATATGCGCAAGGATTGCTATGAGTTTTGTTGGATCGTGGACTTCCCTATGTATGAGATCGGGGAGGAGTCCGGGGAGTTGGAGTTTTGCCACAATCCCTTCTCCATGCCCCAGGGCGGCCTGACGGCTCTGACAGACAAGGACCCGCTGGAGATTATGGCGTATCAATATGATCTGGTGTGCAACGGCGTGGAATTATCTTCCGGCGCGGTGCGCAACCACGATCCGGAGATTATGATCAAGGCATTTGAACTGGTAGGGTTGGGAGAAGAGGATGTGAAAGCGAAGTTCCCCGCTATGTACAACGCTTTTTGTTACGGAGCGCCGCCTCACGCGGGCATCGCGCCGGGCGTTGACCGTATGATCATGCTGATCTGCGGGGAGGAGAGCATAAGAGAGATTATCCCCTTCCCCATGAATAAAAACGCGTGCGACGTGATGATGGGCGCGCCGGGGACAGTGGAGGAGCGTCAGTTGAAGGAATTACATTTAAGTATCGCAAAGGACGCCGATTCGTGATAAGGATTTATCTTTTAAACGTGCGAGAGTTGACAGAGGACTGCCCCGAGGGTCCTCTGTTTGCTGAATCCATGAAAAAAGTGGACGAGACCAGGCAGCGAAAGGCGGAGAAGATGAAAACCGCGGCGGGGAAAGCCGCCTGCCTGGGAGCCGGACTGTTGCTGCAAAAGGCAGTGCGGGACTGGGAGCGGAAGGAAGATTTTGATATAGAGAATATCTGGGAATGTCTCGAGTGCACCGTGCAAAAGCTGCTCACGGAGTCGCAAGAGGTTTATCCGCTGACTTACCGCTACGGACAAAACGGCAAACCGTATTTTGCGGAGATTCCGCTATATTTCAGCCTGTCTCACTCGGGCGATTATGTGCTGTCAGCAATCTCCGAGCGGGAGATCGGAGTGGACATTCAAAAAATACGAGATCTTCGGGTGGAGAGGCTGGCCGACCAACTACTGGCGCAGGAAGGGCCGCAGCCGGCGCTATCGGCACAGGAGGAACTACAACAGGCGGCATTGGCGCAGGAGGAATCGGCGCATAAAGATGTGCGGAGTTTCTTCCGGTTATGGGTTCAAAAGGAGGCCTGGGGAAAATTGACCGGACAGGGCGTTTTTCGGGTGTTGGAGGAGCGGCCGGATCATTCGAGACTGTACTGGCGGCAGATCGCGGTTCCCGAGGGTTATGTCGCGGCTCTGTGCGGCTATCGGGACGAGTAAAAGCAGGAGTAAGAGCATGAGACAACTGATGAAATATTTCAAAGGATATGAGAAGGAATCGGTCTTAGCGCCGCTGTTTAAGCTGCTGGAGGCTTTTTTTGAACTGCTGGTGCCGCTTGTGATGGCGAATATCATCGACCGCGGGATCGCGGATCGGGACATGGGTTATATCGGCAGGATGGGCCTGTATCTGTTGGCGCTGGGAATCGTGGGACTTGTGTCTTCCATCACCGCACAGTTTTTTGCGGCGAAGGCGGCGGTGGGTTTTGCCACGAAGCTCAGACAGGCTTTGTTCGACCATATTCAGGGTTTGAATTTCACCAATATCGACAGGGCGGGTTCCTCCACTCTGATCACGCGCATGACCAGCGATGTGAATCAGGTTCAAAACGGTGTGAACATGGTGCTGAGGCTGTTTTTGCGATCTCCCATTATTGTGTTCGGCGCCATGATCATGGCGTTTCTCATCGATGGGAAAAGCGCGCTGGTGTTCGTGGTGGCGATCCCGCTGTTGGCGGTTGTAGTGTTCGGCGTCATGCTGTGGACGATCCCGCTGTACAAGAAAGTGCAGAACCGACTGGACGAGGTGTTGGGCATCACCAGGGAGAATCTGACCGGCGTGCGCGTGATACGGGCCTTTCATCAGGAAAAGAAGGAGGAGGAGCGTTTTGGCGAGCACAACAATGCCCTTGCCTCCATGCAGATGTTTGTGGGCAAGATCAGTGCCTGTATGAATCCGGTCACCTACGTGATCGTCAACGGCGCTATCATCGCGTTGATCTATATCGGCGCCATTCAGGTGAACGTGGGAAATCTCACTCAGGGTGAAGTGGTGGCGATCGTCAATTATATGTCCCAGATATTGGTGGAACTGGTGAAATTGGCGAATCTGATTATTTTGATCACAAAAGCGCTTGCCAGCGCGGATCGCGTGGCGGCAGTCTTACAGATTCAAAATGAGGAGACGGTACCAAGTACAAGCGCTGGTGTGAAGCAAGCGGCGCCTTTCCTACAGTTTGACCATGTGTCGCTCACCTATCAGGGAGCGGGAGCGGAGACGCTGCACGATATGAATTTCACGGTGGAACGGGGCGAGACGGTGGGCATTATCGGCGGCACCGGCTCCGGCAAGACCTCTTTCGTGAATCTGATCCCCGCGTTTTATCCGGCGACAGAGGGCGGAATCTATCTGGAGGGCAAGAATATCAACACGCTGCCTGAGGAGGAGCTGCGCCGCAGGATCGGCGTGGTGCCCCAGAGGGCGGTGTTGTTCAAGGGAACGATCCGCAGCAATCTACAGTGGGGAAAAGAGGACGCCACGGAGGAAGAAATGTGGCGGGCGATCGACTTGGCCCAGGCCAGGGAAGTGGTGGAAGGCAAGGAGGGCAAACTGGACGCAGGGATCACGCAGAACGGCGGAAATCTCTCCGGCGGACAGCGCCAAAGACTGACGATCGCCAGAGCGTTGGTGAGAGATCCCGAGATCTTGATTTTGGACGACAGTGCATCCGCGTTGGATTATGCCACGGATGCGGCTCTGCGCAATTCGCTGCGCACCATGGAAAAAGATACGACAGTCTTTATCGTGTCCCAGAGAGCTTCCTCGATCCGTCACGCGGACAAGATCATCGTGCTGGATGACGGCGAGATGGCAGGGTTCGGCTCCCATGAGGAGCTTTTGCAAAACTGTCCCGTGTATCAGGAAATTTACTATTCTCAGTATCCCAAAGATCACAAGATGCAGCAGAAATGAGGAAGAATATGGCGCAGACGATAACGAAAAAAACGGATAAAAAGGGGCAGGGCGCAACGATCAAAAAGGTGTTGGAGCGAATCAGGCGCTATTGGCTTGTGGTGGCGCTGTCGTTGATTCTGGCGGCTCTGACAGTGGCGCTCACGCTGTATATCCCCATTCTCACAGGGAGGGCAGTGGATCTTCTGTTGGGGAAGGGACTGGTGGATATGGACGCGATCTTTTCCATACTGGTGCAGATCGGGGTCGTGATGGCTGTCACGGCTGCGGCCCAGTGGGTGATGAGCGCTTGCAACAATTATATTACCTATCATGTGATCAGGGATATCCGAACGGACGCTTTTGCCAAACTGGAACGACTTCCCTTAAAATACCTGGATTCCCACTCTTACGGCGATATCGTGAGCCGTGTCATAGCGGATGTGGACACCTTCGCGGACGGACTGCTCATGGGTTTCACGCAGCTTTTCACGGGCGTGCTGACGATCTTGGGAACGCTGGGGTTTATGCTGGTGACGAATATTCCCATCACGCTGGTGGTCGTGTGTATCACGCCGGTGTCCTTTTTGGTGGCGCGTTTTATCGCCACTAAGACATATGCCATGTTCAAAGAGCAGACCAAGACCAGAGGGGAACAGACGGCGCTGATCGAAGAGTTGGTGGGAAACCAGAAGATCGTCAAAACTTTTTCAAGGGAGGGCGCGGTGAAGGAGCAGTTTGCTGAGATCAACGGCAGATTGCAGAAATGTTCCCTCAAGGCGATCTTTTTCTCCTCGATCACCAATCCGGCAACCCGCTTTGTCAACAGTCTGGTGTACGCCGGAGTGGGGATTTGCGGCGCGTTTTTTGCCATCAGGGGCGGGATCAGCGTGGGACAGCTTTCCTGTTTTTTGAGTTATGCCAATCAATATACCAAACCCTTCAATGAAATATCAGGTGTTATTACAGAGTTGCAAAACGCGCTCGTGTGCGCTGCCCGCATTTTTGAGCTGATCGAGGAGGAACCGCAGATTCCGGAGGCCCAAAACGCGGTGGCGCTAAAGGATGCGAGAGGCAATGTCTCTCTGGAGCATGTATATTTTCAGTATGTGCCGGAGAAAAAGTTGATCCAGGACTTCAACATGCAGGTAAAACCCGGTCAGAGAGTGGCGATCGTGGGGCCCACCGGATGCGGCAAGACTACGGTGATCAATCTTTTGATGCGTTTTTATGATGTGAATGAAGGCTGTATCAAGGTGGACGGCCGAGATATCAGGGAGCTTACAAGGGGCAGTCTGCGCACCAGCTATGGCATGGTGCTTCAGGAGACTTGGCTGCGCAGCGGGACCATACGCGACAATATCCGCATGGGGAAGCCGGATGCGAAGGATGAGGAGGTCATAGAGGCGGCCAAGGCGGCGCACGCCCACAGCTTTATCAGGCGTCTGCCGGACGGCTATGACACGATGATCACAGAGGACGGGGGCGGACTTTCCCAGGGACAGAAGCAGCTTTTGTGTATCGCCAGAGTGATGCTGTGTTTGCCGCCTATGTTGATTTTGGACGAGGCTACCTCCTCCATCGACACGCGCACGGAACAGCGGATCCAGAAGGCGTTCGCCAAGATGATGGAAGGTCGGACCAGTTTTATCGTGGCGCATAGACTCTCCACGATTCAAGAGGCCGATGTGATCCTGGTGATGAGGGACGGCAACATCATAGAGCAGGGGAACCATGAGAGCCTGCTGGCGCAGGGCGGGTTTTATGCGAAGCTCTACAACAGCCAGTTTGCCGGATAACGGTTTTATCTGCGGTTAAGCAGTGTCAAAAGAAGGTGTTTTTGCATACTATATAGAAAGAAAAAAAGGGAGGGAATCCCTTGGCTTTTATTGTGTTGGATGCAGGACATGGCGGCGCCAATCCCGGCGCGACCTACAATGGGCGGCGGGAGTCTGACGACGTGCTGGCGTTAGCGCTTGCCGTGGGCGCTATTTTGGAGGAAAACGGCGTGGGGGTATATTATACCAGAACCACGGACGTCTATGAGTCGCCTTCCAGAAAGGCGGCGGAGGGAAACGAGGCGGGAGCGGATTATTTTATTTCGCTGCACCGCAATGCCAGTCCCTATCCCAATCAGTATTCCGGTGTGGAAAGTCTGGTGTACAACCGCTATGGCGCGGCGGCGCGCATGGCGTACAATATCAATTCCAGGCTGGAGCAGGTGGGATATGTGAATCAGGGAGTCAATGAGAGACAAAACCTGGTGGTATTAAACCAGACCAACATGCCCGCCGTTCTTGTGGAGGTGGGTTTTATTAATACGGATGCGGACAATGTTTTGTTTGATACGCGCTTTGACGAGACCGCCCAGGCCATTGCGGACGGGATCTTACAAACCCTGTGGAGCTGATGCCTATGGGGTTTTTTGTGATCTTAGAAATTGCAGGAGGACTTGCGCTGTTTCTCAGCGGGATGGATTGGATGGGAGAGGGGTTGTCATCTCTGATCGGTGGGCGGATAGAGCGGCTGTTTCACAGATTGACCGACCACTCTCTAAAGGCGTTGGCCGTGGGAACGGCGGTGACGGCGGTCGTACAGTCCTCTTCGGCGGTCACAGTCATGGCGGTAGGTTTGGTGGATTCCGGTCTGATGCGCTTAGAGCAGGCGGTGGGCGTGATCATGGGAGCCAATGTGGGCACTACAGTGACGTCCTGGCTCCTTGCCTTGGCGGGGATCGAGTCGGATAGTTTTTGGCCGCGGCTGTTTCAGCCTATGTCCTTAGCGATGACTGCGGCTTTGGCGGGGATGGCGGCAAAGGTTTTTTTGCGCGGGGCGAAACAAAAGAGTCTGATAAAGATCGGGATGGGTTTTGCCGTGTTGATGATCGGGATGGACACGATGAAAAACGGGGCGGCGCCCCTTATGGAGATGCCGGCGTTTGCCGGAGCGCTCGTCAGATTTGCAGATCCCGTGTCGGGACTGCTTGCTGGGACGGCATTGACCGCGCTGATTCAGTCCTCCTCGGCGTCGGTGGGATTGCTTCAGGTGTTGTGCCTAAACGGCGCTTTTTGCTATGAGACTGTCATCCCTGTGATTCTGGGACAGAATATCGGCACCTGCGCCACGGCGCTACTCTCCTGCGCGGGAGCTTCCATCCATGCAAAGCGTGCGGCGCTGGTGCATCTGTATTTCAATGTGATCGGCGCAGCGTTGTTTCTGGTATTGTTTTGGGGAGCAAAAGCGCTGGGAAACTTCCCCGTTTTGCAGGAGACGGCGACGCCGATGGGGATTGCCGCGGTACATAGTCTGTTCAATCTGTCATCCACCGTCTGCCTGGCGCCTTTTTCCAGACAACTGGCGCTTCTTGCGTGTATGACGCTCAAGGAGCGGGGGGAGCGTCCCCCGCTTCGGAGGAGATCGCAGCCTCTTTCTCCGTCTCGGGAGCATTTGTAAAGACCGCCTCGGAGGCGTCCGCTTCCTGCGGCTCATCATCCTCCGGCAGCGTCATCAGCACCTTGACGATGCGGTTTTGATCGATGCCCTGCACCTTTAAGCGGATGCCATTCTCCAACGAGACCTCCTCGTTGTCCTCCGGCAGCCTGTCCAGACATTCGATGATGATGCCGCCGATAGAGTCATAATCTTCGCTGTCCAGATCCGTGCCCAGGGCATCGTTGATGTCGTCCAGCTTCATGCTGCCTTCCACCAGATAGACGGAGTCATCCAATTCCTGTATGTACTCCTCCTCGTCGGCATCGTACTCATCGCGGATCTCGCCCACGATCTCTTCCAGCAGATCCTCCAGAGTGATCATGCCCACAGTGGCGCCGTACTCATTCAGGACAAAAGCGACATTGATCGTCCGCTCGCGCATCTCGTACATGAGATCGGCGATCTTTTTAAACTCATAGGTATAATAAGCTTCGCGGAGGATGTCGTTGATATGGAAATTGCCGGGATCCTCCGTGAGGATAAAGTCCTTGATGTTGATGAGGCCGATGATATTGTCCTTGTCGTCCTGATAGACCGGCAGACGGGTGTACATGGACTCGCGGAACACGTGAAGCACCTGTTCATAGGTGGAATCCTGACTGACTGTGACCATATTGATGCGGGGGATCATAATATCCTTGGTCAGCGCGTCCGAAAAGTCGAACACATTGTAGATCATCTCGCGCTCCTCGGACTCGATGACGCCGTCCTCGTGGCTGACGTCCACGTAAGTCTTAAGCTCCGTCTCGGTCATAAGCGTCGCCTTTTTGTTGGGGTCGATGTGCATCAGGAGCAAAATGCCGCCTGCAAGTTTGTCCACCACAAAAATAACGGGCGTTAGCAAATGCATCAGTCCGTATATGATGCCGCTGTACAAAAGGGAAAGTTTTTCAGAGGAGAGCATCGCCCAAGTCTTGGGGACGATCTCGCCGAACAGCAGGACGGTCACCGTCAATATGCCGGTGGCAATGCCCACCGCAAGATTGACACGCATCGCCAGCGTGGTGGCGAGAGCGGATGCCGAAAGATTAACGATATTGTTGCCTATGAGAATCGAGCTCAACATTTTGCTGTAGTTGTTCAAAATCTTGTTGACTGTGGCGGCGCGCTTGTTGCCCTCCTCCTCCAAGGCGCGCATTCGCACGCGGTTACAGGTGGTGAGAGCCGTCTCCGCAGAAGAAAAAAAACCGGAAAGAATCACCAGAACGATCAAAACGATCAGTTGTATGGCACCAGGGGTATCCAAAATCAAACCACTCCTTTTTTCTAAAAAATGATATTATAGAGAAACACTCCCACTATACAATAAGTGGCAGGGAGTTGTCAAGTTTTTCGGATGAAAGGCATATATTTTATCCAGAAGTATTTTGGAAAAAAGGAAGGGATCGCCTTGGGAAAAAAAATGTCTGTACTTTTTTTGTTGAAATGCCTGTTGTTCTCGTACATAGTGACAGCCGCACTGCTGATGGTTTTGGCGCTGTTTCTCTTTAAGCTTGGGTTGGGAGAACGGGTCGTGTCCATCGCCATTATCGTGATCTATGTGTTTTCTACTTTTTTGGCAGGTTTTTTGGCGGGGAAAAAAATGCAGAATCAAAAGTTTTTGTGGGGACTTTTGATGGGAACCTTGTATTTCGTGGTTCTGGCGCTCGTGTCTTTGGTTGTCAATCATTCCGTGGTGGAGCTGGGGAACCCGTTTTTTACCACGCTTGCCCTTTGCGCGGGGGGCGGGATGCTGGGCGGGATGCTTAGCTGAATAAATTGTGAAAAAAACCTTTTACAAACGAGAAATTTATGTTATACTACATACGATTGTTTATCACTGACTTATAAAGATAAGGAGGTTATGTCAAATGAAGCACATCAAGACTTTGACAACCAGAGATTTCAAAGAGAGCATGAAAGAGGGCGGCTGCGGCGAGTGCCAGACTTCCTGCCAGTCTGCGTGCAAGACTTCCTGCACGGTGGGGAATCAGAGCTGCGAGAAAATGAAATAATCAAGCGAGAAGACGAACGTAAGCAGCGATTTCGGTCGCTGCTTATATTGCGTTGTAGATAAACAGACCAAAGAAAGGGAATAACATTGATACACCGATATAAGAACAATGGTTACAATATCATTATGGATGTGAACAGCGGTTCCGTTCATGTGGTGGATGATATTGTGTATGATATGATCCCTTTGATCGAACCGCTTGTGGAGGAGGGCGTCAAGGATCTGGATACGGTCAGAGCGGCAGTCCTGAATCTGGGCGGTCTTCGCTATTCGGACGAGGAGATCGGGGAAGCGGTGGAGGAGGTGCTTGCGCTGGAGAAGGCAGGGCAGCTCTTTGCGCCGGATATCTATGAGAATTATGTGTTTGACTTCAAAAAGCGGCAGACCGTAGTGAAGGCGCTCTGCCTGCATATCGCCCACGACTGTAACTTATCCTGCGAGTATTGTTTTGCGGGGAAGGGCGAATATCATGGCAGTCGGGCGTTGATGAGCCTGGATGTGGGGAAGAAGGCGCTCGATTTTCTGGTGGCTAACTCCGGCGGCAGAGTCAATCTGGAGGTGGACTTTTTCGGGGGCGAGCCGCTGCTTAATTGGCAGGTGGTAAAGGAGTTGGTGCGCTACGGCAGAAGTCTGGAAGCGCAGCACAACAAAAAGTTCCGCTTTACCCTCACCACCAACGGTGTGTTGTTAGATGATGAGATCTTGGAGTTTGCCAATCGGGAGATGGCCAACATTGTGCTGAGCATCGACGGAAGACGGGAAGTACATGACAAGATGCGTCCTTTTCGCGGCGGGCGGGGCAGTTACGATCTGGTGGTCCCCAAATTTAAAAAGGTGGCCGAGAGCCGCGGACAGACCAACTATTATGTGCGAGGCACCTTTACTCACAACAATCTGGACTTTGGAAAAGATGTGTTGCATTTGGCGGATCTGGGATTTGAACAGATCTCGGTGGAGCCTGTGGTGGCGGAAGTCTCTGCACCCTATGCCATCAAGGAGGAGGACTTGCCCTTATTGAAGGAGCAGTACGATCTGTTGGCGGCGGAGATGCTCAAAAGGAGCAAAGAGGGAAGGAGTTTCAACTTTTTCCACTTTATGATTGATCTGCAGGGCGGGCCCTGCGTGGCAAAGCGCTTGTCCGGCTGCGGGTCAGGCACGGAATATCTGGCCGTGACGCCTTGGGGCGACCTCTATCCCTGCCATCAGTTCGTGGGGAATGAGAAATTTCTCATGGGCAATGTGGAGGAAGGGATCAAAAGAGAGGATCTGCGGGACGAGTTTAAATGCTGTAATGTCTACGCCAAGGAAAAGTGCAGAAAGTGCTTTGCAAAGTTTTATTGCAGCGGCGGATGCGCGGCCAATTCCTATCATTTCCACGGCAATATCAACGACGCCTACGACATCGGCTGCGAGCTGCAGAGAAAGCGGATCGAGTGCGCGATCATGTTGAAAGCGGCCCAGGCGGAAGAGAATGTCTAGGAGTTTTACCATATTGAAAAAGATGTTGAAAGGAGAACAAGAAAATGAAGAAAAGTAAAGCAGTCATTATACTGCTCTGTGTCTTTCTGATCCTGGCAGGAGTCGTCTATGTGGACATCTGCGGTGTGGATGCAGTGGGGACAGGCAGTGCGTCCGACATCAAACTGGGACTGGATCTGGCGGGCGGCGTCAGCATCACTTATCAGGTGGTGGGAGATGAAGATCCCAGCGAGACGGACATGCAGGACACGATCGCCAAGCTGCAGATGCGTGTGGAGAATTACAGCACGGAGGCCATCGTGTATCAGGAGGGCTCCGATCGGATCAACATTGAGATCCCCGGCGTGGCGGACGCCAATCGGATTCTGACAGAGCTGGGGCGGCCCGGATCCCTGTATTTTA
>JAMPHU010000065.1 GCA_023663225.1 Candidatus Gastranaerophilales bacterium | reverse complement strand
GGTTGGAAAATGAATTGAAAATGGTATCTTATCATTTGACGAAGGGAGAGCAGCTAGAGGGCGTTTTAAATCATACCTTCAAAGAGATAGAGGACATTACAGATGTTCGTGAGATGACTAATACCCAGCTAAAGAGAATTATTCAGAAGATTGAAGTGGACAAGGAGGGGAATGTAGAGATTTTTTTACGCTTGTTTGGTGATTTGGGGCTGGAGGAGGCTGTGCTGGTGGAGGACAATTATACTGCTGGTGCAAATGCTTCCGAATCGGAAAAGCTGAACGAACCGAAAAGACCGGGCAAGGTAGTAAATGGAAAATACTACGCAAAGGCAGATAAAATTACCAATAAGAACGCTCTAAATAATAACAACCATACATAAGGACGTTACCGACAGATTGATCCAGATCAATCCGAGTCTTGCGAAGCAGGCGAGAAAGGTTTTGGATGTAAATAAATCTGAGCGGCATATCCGTGGAGGGCTGGCGACGAAGGAAAAGTACATGCACCAGCATCAGATGCAGGAAGCATAAAGGGATGAGGATACCGGAAAAGACCTGAAAGGCTCAAAGGTTTTTTCCGGTGTTTTATTGTTTTTGATAAATAGAAATGATATAATATCCGCAAAATAGAAGTGGTGATAATTGACGGGAGAGGAGTTGTGGATATGTCGGGAACAGTAGGTGCGGAGGACAAAAAGATCAGCGATCTTGCGGCACAGATCCTTACTTTGTCCCGCGATAATATCTTGATCCATCTGCGCTTTTTTGACATGGCTCTCGCCAATTTGAGATGGCAGGAGCGACCGCGCACTCTCTGTATTGCCACGGACGGACAAAATTGTTATTATGATCCGGTCTTTGTCTTGCAGTCTTACAAGGATAGTCCCAAGTATGTAACTCGCTGTTATCTCCATCTGCTCCTGCACTGTATTTTTTCTCATGGTTTTCAGTATGATAAACTGGACGGCGGATTGTGGGATTTGGCGGCAGATATCGCGGTAGAGAATGTGATATTGGATATGCGGCTGTCTGGCGCGGCATTGGAAAAAGACGAGGATATGCGACGTAAACTACAGATTTTGCGTCAGGATGCCGGAGCGCTGACCGCGGAGCGAATCTATCACTACCTGCGCCATAATCCGCCGTCCCAGAGAGAACGGGAAGAGCTTACCGGTCTGTTTGCCAGAGATGTGCACACGCTTTGGAAACCCAGGGAAGAGCTGGAGATGAATTTGGAACAGTGGAAAAAGATCAGTGAGCGGATCAAGGCTGATCTGAAATCTTTTACAAAAGCCAAAAACGGAGCGGAGACGCTGGAGCAAAATTTGGAGGAGGTCACCAGAGATCGGTATGATTACAGTGATATCCTGCGGCATTTTACGGTGGTGGGCGAGGATATTACGGTAAACGACGAGGAGTTTGATTATATTTATTATACCTACGGCTTGGAGCAGTATGGCAATCTGCCCCTGATAGAGCCGCTTGAATATAAAGAGACGCACAAGGTGAGAGAATTTGTGATCGCTATCGACACATCGGCGTCCTGTAGGGGGCCGTTGGTGAAAGCTTTTTTGCGAAAAACCTATTCTATTTTGAAAAACAGCGAGAATTTTTTTCACAAGATCAACGTACACATTGTACAATGTGACAATGAGATTCAGAGCGACATTAAGATCACCGGAGACGAAGATTTTGAAAAATTTATGCGGTATGGGAAGCTGAACGGCTTTGGAGCCACAGATTTTCGTCCGGTATTTTCTTATATAGAGGAGCTGCGGGAGAGGGGAGAGTTTGAGAGCCTGAAAGGACTGATCTATTTCACGGACGGTTACGGGATCTATCCGGAGCGTATGCCGGATTATGACGTGATATTTGCTTTTTTGGATGAGGATGAGAATCGGGCGCCGGTCCCTCCATGGAGTATCAAGGTGGTATTGGACAGCGGTGAATTGGAGGATGAGGAGAATATAGATGGACATTAAGCAGGCAAAGGATGATATCAAACGTTCTGTAAAATTGTATTTAAAAAAAGATGAATTTGGTGAATATCGTGTGCCGGTGGTACGGCAGCGTCCTATCTTTTTGCTGGGGGCGCCCGGTATTGGCAAGACTGCCATTATGGAGCAGATTGCCCAGGAACTTGGGATTGCGTTGGTGGCGTATTCCATGACCCATCACACCAGGCAGTCGGCCTTGGGACTTCCCTTTATCACGCAAAAGACCTATGGAGGGAAGGAGTACAGTGTTTCCGAGTACACGATGAGCGAGATCATTGCCTCCATTTACGATACGATGGAGAGCAGCGGCATACGGGAGGGGATCCTGTTTTTGGACGAGATCAACTGTGTGTCGGAAACCCTTGCGCCGTCCATGCTGCAGTTTTTGCAGTACAAGGTATTTGGCCGTCACAAGGTGCCGGAGGGGTGGGTGATCGTCACAGCGGGGAATCCGCCTGAGTACAATAAATCGGTGAGAGAGTTTGACGTGGTGACCATGGATCGGTTAAAATTGTTGGAGGTAGAGCCGGATTATCGGACTTGGAAGACGTATGCCTCAGAGAGGCGGCTGCACGGAGCGATCGTCAGCTATCTTGATCTGAAAAAGGATCATTTCTATTGTATGGAGATGACTGCCAAGGGGCGCAGCTATGTGACTGCCCGCGGCTGGGAAGATCTGTCCCAAATCCTTCTCTTGTACGAGGAGGAGCAGATGCCGGTGGATGAAAGCTTGGTGGGGCAGTATTTGAGAAATGACAGAGTGGTGAAGGAATTTACGGCCTATTACGATCTGTACAATAAGTACAAAAAGGATTATCGTATTGAGGAGATTTTGGAGGGAAAGCCTTCGGAGAGGGCTCTCGCCCGAGTGAAAGAGGCGGGATTTGACGAGCGGCTTTCGCTCTTGGGAATGATTTTGGACCGCGTGCAGGCGGACATGAAAGATGTCATGGGACAAGGGGCGTATCTCTCCGATCTGTCGGTGCTTTTGAGAGCGGTAAAGGGGCGGGCAGAGGCGCTTGCCGGAGAGCGGACAGGTGTGGAGCAGTTGCTCGATCTGTTGGACAAACAGGCGCAGGGAAGACGGAAGCTGCTGGAATCGCTGCAGATTGCGGGCAGTCTGTCGGAGGAGGACAGAAGAAAGCACCGCCTGGTCATTCGTTTTTTGGAGGAAAGCCGTAAAGCGTTGTATGTGGCGGAGGCGGCGGACGCTCCCGCACTGTTTTTGCGGCTAAAAGAATGGTATCAGGCACAGGTGGAACAGATGAAGGAGGAGACCGAGCGGGTCAGGAAGGAGCTTCATTCTCTATTTGCGTTTGTGGAGGAGGCGTTTGCGGAAGGGAATGAAATGCTGATCCTGGTGACAGAACTCACAGTGAACCGGTTCAGCGCACAGTTTATCGCCACCTTCGGGAGCGACGATTATCAGCGTCACAACAAAGAGCTGATGATTGGCGAGCGAAGTCAGGACATCCAGGCGCAGATCGCCGAGTTGAACTTGTAGTAACAGTTCAGCCATGCAGAAATGAATGTACAAATTGCACATGGGAGCTTGCTCACTAAGGGCAATTTGTACATTCATTTCTATAGGGCGGACGCTCGACATGAAATAAGTTGCCGATAATAGTGTTCATTGGTTGGCGCAAATGTATATTTCGGCAACTTATGAATGGCATGGCTGAACGGTTATAACTTGTAAGATCCAAATGGAGAAACAAAAAGATTGAAACGATAAGAAAAACGAGAGCGGAGCGATGAAGGAGAAGGTATTAGAGATTGCGGGCGGCAATCTGCAATATAGAATAGAAGAAGGGCGGGGCGTGCGCATTATCGGCTGGCGCGGGCAGGCGGCCGAGGTGGAGATTCCAAAGCAGATCGACGGACTGCCGGTGACGGAGATCGAAAAGAAAGCATTTTTGAGCAATAAATCGCTTCTCAAGGTTCGGCTGCCGGAAGGGATCGTGCAAATCGGAGATTGGGCGTTTGCGTATTGCGATCGTCTGGAAGAGATCGAGCTGCCCTGTCGGGAGATTTCTTTTGGGAGAGCTGTCTTATTGGAATGTAGCAGTTTGCGGGAAATATCAATATGTGACAAGAACCGGATGACGGCAGCGCTTTTGGCAGCAGCGATCATCAAAATGGATGCCTATTATCTGCTGAATGTCAGAGAGGCCGGCAGCAGCGAGTGGTTGTCCAAGTGGGATGCCAAGATGTTGGCCTTAGTCAGGACTCCCGACCAGGAAGGATATTCCAAACAGGTATTGTGTGGGGAGGAGGATTATGGCAGCACGGATATGGAGGCATATATGAGCAGCAGACGGAAGGAAAAGGTGCGCCTGATCCTTTTGCGCCTTTTGTATCCCGATGGACTAAAGCCGCCCATCAGGGAGGAGATGCGGACTTATTTACAGGATCACACCAAGGGCGGCAAAAGCGAAGAGACATGGCAGGTGATTTGGCAGGAGTATGGCGATGAGAGAGCATATTATGAACTGTTTGCCGAGTCAGGCTGTCTGAGGGAGGATAACGTGGATGCCATCCTGTGGGACATTGGAGAGGAATATCCTGAGATGAAAGCCTTCTTTTTACGCTACAAAAAAGAAAACATAAAGTACTCTGATTTTTTTCAAGAACTGGAATTGTGACCGATTCAAGTTGTCATTTACAAAAAATTAAGATATAATGTACGTGATGGCAATGAGCAGTGCCACGAAGCCATCTGACAAAACGACAGCTTGCTGGCGGTTTTGTCAGATGGCGGAGTGATAAAAATTTTACTAAAATGAGAAGGGAGAAGCTCCACAATGAAAAAGAGTGTTACATTCAAAATCATGCTTCATATTGACGATCACCGTCAATATGACCACGACTTCCTGTATGCAGTCCGCCAGAGGCGCGCTGGAGGAAATTTCTCTGTCGAGCGATCTGTCAGCGGAGGTAGCGGGCGCGGCGGAGGAAGCGTCGGTACAGATTTCCTCCACGCTGGCGCGCAATGGCCTGATCTCTTCTCTGCAGCTACTTTTGGTCATTGTGACGATTCTTGTCACCTACATAACTTTGGTGAAGCCTCTGAAGGATACGGAGAGGCAGTTAAATGCGCTGATTGAGCATTTGGAGCGGGATGAGGGAGACTTAAACGAGCGTATTCAAAGCAAGAAAGTGGATGAGATCGGGAGGCTTATTTTCGGGATCAATCTCTTTCTCGATAAGCTTCAGAGTATTATGAAGAGTATTCAGAGTCATTCCATCTCCCTGGACGATTCTTCAGGTAAGATTGTATCCCGCGTGTCGGATTCCACGGATAACATGGGCGACGTGTCCAAAGAGGCGGATGCGCTTTGTGATGAGATGCGCAAGATATTGGATGCGTTGGACAATATCACCCAGGACATGAATTCTCTGAACCAGAGCAGCGGCATGATCTCCAACTCAACCGTGTCCGGCAAGGGATATGCGGCGGAAATGAAAGAGCGCGCCAATCATATCAAAGAGCGTGCTATGAACAGTAAAGCTGAGTCCGAGAGGATCACCTTTTCGCTGGAGGAGGTGCTGCGCAGTTCTATGGAGAGCAGCAAGAGTGTGAATGCGATTCAGAATCTTACGGATGAGATACTATCCATTGCCAGCCAGACCAACCTTTTGGCGTTGAATGCCTCTATTGAGGCTGCGAGGGCAGGAGAGGCAGGAAAGGGTTTTGCGGTAGTGGCTGACGAGATCAGAGTTCTGGCCGATAACAGTCGTAATACGGCGAACAGTATCCAACAGATCAGCAATGATGTGGTCTCCTGTGTGGCAGAAATGGCAAGTTCTTCCAATAAGTTGCTGGAATTTGTAAATACCGACGTTTTGAAAGATTATGATCAGTTTGTGGAGTCTTCTACAGAGTATTTGAAGGATGCCGATACATTGGAGGCTATGATGGGCGAATTTTACAGCAGATCCGCCGAGCTGTCATCGGTCTCTGAAAATGTAAATTCGGGTATTTGCAGAATCTCGCAGGCTATAGGGGATGAGAATACGAAAGTATCTAACCTTTCAAGGATTATGCAGGAGCTTTCCGCCAGTATGAAAGAGATTCAGGACTTCACAGCGGTGAATGATGAGGTCTCGAATGAACTGAAGAAGGAAATTGCAAAGTTCAAGGCGATATAAAAGCGGCGGCAATGAGGTCAAGCGGATCAAAAAGGAGGAAGGATTGTGAGCTTGGAGAAGGTAAAGGAAAAACTCGCAAAATATGGTCAGGAGCATGTGCTGAAATACTATGAGGAGCTTTCGGAGGCGGAAAAGCAGTCTTTGTTGGAGCAGATTGAAGCCACCGACATGAGTATCTTGTCGGCGTGCAGACACAAGGAAGATCTGAATCCGAGAGGAGTCATCACACCCTTGGCGGCGATGCAGCTCAGTGAGATCAAGGAAAACCACGATGCGTTTACCGCCACAGGTCTCGATGCCATCCGAAAAGGCAAAGTGGGAGCGGTGCTTTTGGCAGGCGGGATGGGAACGCGTCTGGGTTCTGACGATCCCAAGGGTTTGTATAATGTGGGAGTGACCAGGGAATTGTATATTTTTGAATGTCTGGTCAACAATCTTTTGGAGGTTGTGAGACTGGCGGATACCTGGATTCATCTTTTTATTATGACGAGCGATAAAAACCATGAGGCGACAGTAAGATTTTTAAAAGCCAAGGATTATTTTGGATATAGGCAGGACCATGTGCATTTCTTTCGGCAGGAAATGGCGGCGGCCACCGACTATGAGGGGAAGATTTATCTGGAAGAGAAGGGAAAACTTTCCACCTCACCCAATGGAAACGGCGGCTGGTTTATCTCCATGCAGCGCGGCGGTATGTTAGAGATCGTGCATGAAGAGGGGATTGCGTGGCTGAATGTGTTTGCGGTGGACAATGTGCTCCAGAGAATTGCGGATCCCTGTTTTGTGGGAGCCACCATCCAGAGAGATTGTGTGGTGGGTGCCAAGGTGGTGCGCAAGAACGCGCCGGATGAGAAGGTGGGTGTGATCTGTCTGGAGGATGGGCGGCCTTCTATCGTGGAATATTATGAATTGACAGATGAACTGATGCATGCAAAAGATGAGAATGGAGATCCGGCCTATTATTTCGGCGTGATCTTGAATTATCTGTTTCGGGTGGATGCGTTGGAGCGCTTGATGGCGGGCAATATGCCTCTGCATGTTGTGGAAAAGAAGATCCCCTGTCTGGACGAGCAAGGCAATCCGGTAAAGCCGGAGGAACCCAACGGATATAAGTATGAAAACCTGGTGTTGGATATGATTCATCAGATGGAAAGTTGTCTGCCCTTCGAGGTGGAGCGGCGCAAGGAGTTTGCGCCCATCAAAAACAGGACGGGCACCGATTCTGTGGAGAGCGCAAGAGAGCTTTTGCGGGAAAACGGTGTGGAGCTGTAGACAAGAAAATGGCAGATTCGCAGAAGGCGGATAGAGAGGAGAAAAATGATATGAGTATTTTGGTGACAGGCGGCGCAGGATTTATCGGCAGTCATACAGTGGTGGAGCTGCAGCAGGCAGGCTATGATGTGGTGGTGGTTGATAATCTGTGTAATTCCAGCGAGAAAGCTTTGGATCGGGTGGCGGCTATTACCGGAAAAAAGGCGCCCTTTTACAAGGCGGATATTTTGGACAGGGAAGCGTTGGAGGAAATTTTCTCCAAGGAGCAGATTGACGCGGTCATTCATTTTGCAGGACTAAAAGCGGTGGGTGAATCGGTTCAAAAACCTTGGGAGTATTATGAGAATAATATAGCGGGGACATTGACGTTAGTGGATGTGATGCGGCGGCACAAGGTGAAAAATATTATCTTTTCTTCCAGCGCTACCGTCTATGGCAATCCGGCGTTTATCCCCATTACGGAGGAATGTCCCAAGGGACAGTGCACCAATCCCTACGGCTGGACTAAGTCCATGCTGGAGCAGATTTTGAGCGATATGCAGAAGGCGGACAACGAGTGGAATGTGATCTTGCTGCGTTACTTTAATCCCATCGGCGCCCACCAGAGCGGTACGATGGGCGAGAATCCGAATGGTATTCCCAACAATCTCATGCCCTATATCACACAGGTGGCTGTGGGTAAGCTGAAGGAGTTGGGAGTGTTTGGGAACGATTACGATACCCATGACGGCACAGGTGTGCGCGATTATATCCACGTGGTGGATCTGGCGAAGGGCCATGTGAAGGCATTAAAGAAAATTGAGGAGAAAGCGGGTTTAAAGATCTATAACTTGGGCACGGGCGTGGGTTACAGTGTGCTTGATATTGTAAAGAACTTTGAGGAGGCTACAGGGGTGAAAATTCCCTATGTTATCAAAGAACGCCGTGCGGGAGATATCGCAACCTGTTACGCTGACGCCGCCAAGGCGAAGGAAGAGCTGGGTTGGGAGGCTGAGTTTGGTATTCGCGAGATGTGCGCGGATTCCTGGAGATGGCAGAAGAACAATCCCAACGGTTATGAGGATTAAAACGGCGTGAGGCATTGCCTCACGCCACGTAGAGATACATGAAGATAAAATGGCAAATGCTTCCGCCCATGACGAAGAGGTGGAACACTTCGTGAGAACCAAAGTTCTCGTGACGGGCGTTGAACAATGGAAGCTTCAAGGCGTAGATCACACCGCCGACGGTGTATATGATGCCGCCGGCAAGCAGCCATCCGAACGCAGCGGCGGGGAGTGTGTCAAGCAGTTGGCCGAACACCAGCACGCACACCCATCCCATCGAGATATACAGGATGGAAGAAAACCATTTGGGGCAAGTGATCCAGCATGCCTTGATCACCATTCCTACCAGGGCGATGCCCCACACAATGGCCAGAAGTCCATAGCCGATCTCGCCGCCTAACACTACCAGACATACCGGAGTGTAGGAGCCTGCGATCAGAACAAATATCATCATATGGTCTAATTTGCGGAAAATGCGCAGCCCCCGTCCTGTGAGGTTGACGGAGTGGTAAGTAGCGCTGGCTCCGTAGAGCAGGATCAGGCTTGCCACAAATATCACCATTGCTGCAAAAGTCTGGCTCCCTGAAGCGGAGCCGGCTTTTACCAACAGTGGCACAGCCGCGAAAACAGCCATCATCATACCAATAAAATGTGTGATTGCACTTCCGGGTTCTCTTATCGTAATCTGCATATTCATCCTTCCTTTCCAAGACATTTCTTTTTACTTCTCGTTTTTTCAACTTCCACACCCATCTTGCCGTCCATATAAATACTTGCACTATGTTATCCTAGCATACCCCAAAAGGTTATGAAAAATGCAAACGGAAACAGATAATGAACAACAAGTAGTTTTGAAAACCATGTATTGTTAATGAGTATACTACTACCATCGTCGCCAATAGTCAAGAAAAATTTTAAAATTAATCTTCCTCGATCACTTGGATCTCCAAATAATCAAAAGAGATTCCTTCTATAAAATTATCTTGCGTGAATCTTGCCTTGGAATGGCGCTTAAATTCCGCAACCGTCTTGTCCAGCCAGATGGGTTTGCCCAGGTCGAACTGATAGCACGTCTCCTCCAGCGCCCGAAAGATCTTGTGAGTCCTTGTATCATTGCCGGCGTCCTCGATCACGGTGTCTTGAACCATCCGGTTTTCCTTGAATATTCTTGCCCATAAACGAAACATGAAATGATCCCTCCTTGTAGATTCTCTTATTCTAAGATATTTTTCTTTTCAGCACAAGTTATATCTGCCAGAAATATGCATATACATAAAAAGTGTGTGTAGCGATCGACATGCCAAATTTTGAAAAAGGATTATTTTTTTGTGAAAGATATACATTTCTATGATTTTTTATGTTATACTGAAATAGCAACAGCAGATAATGAACGATTCAAAGGAGTTAAAATGGAGTTCATGGTAGGCAGCGGGGATGGCATCGACAGTTGGAAAGAAGTCACCCTGGTATATAATGCAGCGCTCAGACAGGTAGAGACCAAATTAGAGATCTTGAACGACGAGTTTCAGCACGTGCATCAGTACAACCCGATTGAACATATCAAAGCACGCATCAAGACGCCGGAAAGCATTGTTAAGAAGTTGAAACGCCGTGGATATGAATCCACAATAGAGAACATGGTGAAGCATGTCAATGATATTGCGGGTGTTCGTGTTATTTGTTCCTTTACCTCGGATATTTATCGAATTGCGGATATGATCAGTGAGCAGAAGGATATCAAGGTAGTCGGAGTGAAGGACTACATCACTTTTCCCAAGGCGAGCGGGTACAAGAGTTACCATATGATCGTGACGATTCCGGTCTATCTGTCAGACCGTATTGTAGACACTAAGGTTGAGATCCAGATCCGCACGGTAGCGATGGATTTCTGGGCAAGTCTGGAGCACAAGATACACTATAAATTTGAAGGAGACGCACCGGAGCACATTGAGAATGAGTTGATCGAATGTGCAAAGCTGGTGTCTGATTTGGATGCCAGAATGTTGTCTCTCAACGAAGAGATACTCTCCATTGATCGGGCGAAAGATTAGCTCCTAAAATGAGGAGTGCCCAGGCACCTTTCGGCACCCGGGCTATTATGAAAAAAATTATCTAATTTGTATAGTTGATGAGTTCTCTTTTGTGTTTCTAGTTACATTATAGCAATCGAATGTGAATAAAGTATGAACAAGGTGTAAAGCGGCGGTGAATTTTACTATCAGCGCGGCTCAAATGAGAACAAAATGTACAAATTGCACAAAAAAGGAGGAAAATGGGAATGGATACTTTTATGGATAAGCTGGCGCAGAGGCTTACGGCACAGGAGATGATCAAGGCCAACACTACAGCGGAGACAGAGGAGTTGAACCAACTGAGAGGGCAAGTCAATGAGTATCAGGACTGCCTGCGTCAAATGCGTCTTGTGATGGATCAGATGAGCAGACTGGTAAACGACAAGATTGCTCCCGATATATATAAACTGGTGGAGGCTGGTGTTTTGCGGTTATCCGATGCGCAGATGGATACTATGGGACTCAACCGTCTGTTGGAGGAGTGCCGCGCGCAGGTGCAGAGACTCTCTATGGAGGGAGTTGCCAGGCTGGAGAACGCGAAAGTGGATACCACCCAAATCAATCGGCTTGTGGAAGAAAGTCGGATGCAGTTGCAGAGACTTTCTGAGGAGAGTGTCACAAAACTGAAAAATGTGCAGGTGGATACCGAGGGGATCAACCAACTGCTGGAGGAAGGCAGAGCGCAGTTGCAGAAGGCTTCTCAGGAGAACGGCTCCCAGGTACAGAAGCTCTCCACAGACGGGGTGGCTCAGATGAAAAAGGTCTCGGATGAAGGGGCGGCCCAGATGAAGAAGGTCTCGGATGAAAGCGCGGCCCAGATGAAGAAGGTCTCCGATGAGGGGACGGCTCAGTTGAAAAAGCTTTCTGCGGACAGCACCGCGCAGATGCAGAGAGCGGCGGATGAAAGCGTCGCACAGATGCAAAAGATTTCCGAGGAGAGTCTGGCGCAAATGCAGAAGATTTCTGAGGAGAGCGCTCAAAAATTACAGGAGATGAAGCAGGACACGCTTGATCCGGAAGGCATTAAGAAGATCCTTTTAGATGGTATGCAGGAGTCCAACGATAATGTACACCGCGAATGTGTCAAAGTATATCGCAATGTACAGGCGATCGTGGTGGAAGAGAATGGCAAACAGACTGAAAATATCAATGAGACTACGAAGCTTTTGAAAGGCAAGCTAAAGATGGTGTTCAGCATTTCGATAGGCGCGTTGGCATGCTCTGCGCTTGGGCTGATCCTGCAACTTCTTTCCGCATTACATGTATTTTAATGTTTTTGAAAAGTATCCTGGGAGTCTAACAGACTCCCTCTTTTTATGGCGTCTTTTCCGAATCGCTGACGGATCTGATCCAGGGCTGCGTCTAAGTTTTTCTGTTTTTCGGAGATGTGTGTATCTGCGTCGAACAGGCTTAACTGTACCGGTTCATCCTCTTCGGACAGTTTGGCGGTGCGCACACCCAATAGACGAATGGGGGAGCCGTTCCAGAGCTCGTCAAAAAGTGCACAGGCGCCACGGTAGATTTCGTCCGTGGAGGCGGTGGGAGTATCAAACAGCATTTGGTGAGAGACGGAATAAAAAGTGCTGTATTTGATCTCGGTGCAGACCAGCCCTGCCAGTTGGTGCGAATCGCGGAGCCTATTTCCCACGGATTCGGATAAATACAGAAGGGCTTTTTTCGCCTGTAGAGGATCCTGCACATCTTCGCTTAGAGTGATGGAATTGCCAATGCTTTTTGCCTTGGCGGGTTCCGGCAAAATCTGGGAATCGTCCTGGCCGTTGGCATAGCGCCAGAGTGTCAGGCCATGGCTTTTTAAATGAGATTCCAGGATTGACACATCGGCGCGGGCAAGTTCGCCGATCGTGCAGATGCCGAGCTTGCGCAGCGTCTCTGTGCTGGAACGGCCGCATGTAAACAGCGAGGAAACGGGAAGAGGCCATATTTTTTCCTGAATCTCCCAAGAGTAGAGAGTGTGAACCAGATCCGGTTTCTTAAAATCGGATGCCATCTTGGCCAGCACTTTTTTGTCGGATATTCCAACATTCACGGTGAAACCGAATTTTTCCCGAATGGAATCTTTGATCTTGGAGGCTGCCGTCTCCGGAGATGCATATTTTGTGGAAATGGGGGTATAATCCATATAACATTCATCGATGCTGACCTGCTCGATATCAGGGCAGATTTGGGACAGATGCCTCATAAGAGCAGCGCTTTTTTCATGGTAGAGATCATGGGAGGGCGGCACCATCACCAGGTTGGGACATTTGCGAAAAGCGTTTACCACCGGCTCGCCGGTGGTGATCCCGTAAGCTTTGGCAGGGATGGATTTGGCCAATACGACACCATGTCGTTTTGCCATATCTCCGCCTACAATGGACGGAATCAGACGCAGATCCGTCTCTTCGCCCTTTTGCAGACGATCCAGCGCCGACCAACTCAAAAATGCGGAATTGACATCAATATGGAATATAGTCTGCATGATCAATCGCCTCCATAAAAGATATTTTAACCTTTTTGTAAAGTCTTTACAACCCTGATAAATGCTGTTAGAATAAATCTGTTACATAGCTGAAAAAGGATTGGGAATAGGAACGGATGAAGAAAAGAAGAGGCTGTTATAAGAAGCTGAAATTTACATATATGAAGACGACGCTGCTTGCGCTGTTTGTATGCCTTTTGTTTGGCAGAGGCTACACTGTGTTAGAACAGGAAGGCGAGAATTACTTTCATGTTTTTATCAATGGAATCGAGATCGGCACGGTGGGCGACAGGGATCAGGCAAGAGAGCTTTTGGTGGAGGCACGGAGAAATATTGCCTCGGAGAGCGCGGAACTCACATTTATTGATGTGGATATGAGCCTCACAGGCGAGGAAGTCATGTGGGGAGTTGTGGATGAGGAAGAGGAGCTGCTTGCGGCGATGGAAGGAGTGCTTCGCGCCAACGTGCGCGAGACGCTGCACCGTTCCTATACCATGAAGGTGAATGAATATATGGTCAGTCTGGCCAGTGTGGAGGAGGTACAAAGTCTTCTACAGACGGCCATCGACAATTATGACAGCGAGGGTAAGTTTGGCGTGGAGCTGGTGTATGATTCCAACCGCGAATTTAGCGTATTGACCACTCATATTGTGGAGCGGGGCGATACAGACCAAGCGGGCGAAGGAAACTATATGAACGCCGGCATCCAGAGCTTTTTCTCTGAAATGGGAAGAACCGTGGAGAATACGGATGAGAAAGAGTTTTCCGACTATGAGCTGGGACTCAAGAGCATGGGTTTCACAGAGGAAGTGGAGATCGTGGAGTCTTATCTGGCGGAGGGACAACTGAGCAATTTGGAGGACGCCGTCAACGAAGTGACCAAGGAACAGGAGACGCCCAGCGAGTATTTGGTGGTGTCCGGTGATACGCTTTCAGAGATTGCGATCAAGGTAAATATTCCTATGGAAAGGATCATCGAGATGAACAAAGATGTTCTGGAGGACGAAAATTCCACTATCCGAGCAGGACAAACTCTGTTTATCACCGTGCCTGAACCGGAGCTTTCCGTGGAGCGTATGGAAGAAAATTATTACGAGGAGACATACGAGGCTGATATCATTTATATTGACAATGATTCCTGGTATACCAATCACTCGGTGGAATTGCAGTCGCCTTCCGCCGGTTTCCGCCAAATTGTGGCAGATGTCTATTATGTGAATGGTGATGAGGTTTATCGGGAAATCCTAAAAGAGGAGATCATTATGGAGGCCGTTCCCAAGATTGTTGAGAGGGGAACGATCGTACCGCCATCTTATATCCGCCCGATATCAGGCGGCCGTCAGACTTCTGCGTTCGGCAGGCGTGCTGCGCCCACCAAGGGGGCGAGCACCTATCACAAGGGTGTAGACTGGGCTGTTCCCACAGGCACTTCCGTGTATGCTTCCAGCGGCGGTGTTGTGGTGAAGGCTGGTTGGGGCAGCGGATACGGCTATGTAGTCTATATTGATCATCCGGACGGACGTCAGACCCGATACGGGCATCTGAGCAAGGTGTTGGTGAGCGTGGGACAGACTGTGAAGCAGGGAGACCGCATCGCTCTGAGTGGCAACACTGGTGTCAGCACGGGGCCTCATCTGCACTTTGAGATACTGATCAACGGGACGCAGCAAGATCCCTTGAAATACCTCAACAAGTAGTGGGAACACGCGTTCTATTTACAAAATCTTCAAAATATGGTATATATGCATATAAGGGAATTTTTTCCTAAACCTTAACGAGGTAACAGATTGATGGAACAATATGCGATTAAGGGTGGCAATCCGTTGGTGGGTGAAGTGGAGATAGGAGGAGCTAAGAATGCTGCGCTTCCTATTCTGGCGGCATCCATTATGACGGATGAGACCATATATATAGAGAATGTGCCTGATGTGCGGGACACCAACGTCTTGCTGCGGGCGATGGAGAATATCGGTGTACTCTGCAAGCATGACGGAAGGCACAAAGTCATTGTAAATGCCTCCAATGTGAGCCAACTGGTTGTCGGTGATGAAAATATCAAAAAAATTCGGGCCTCCTATTATCTGATCGGAGCCTTACTTGGGAAATATAAACATGCGGAGGTGACGCTTCCCGGAGGCTGCGATATCGGATGTAGGGCGATTGACCAGCATATCAAAGGTTTTCGCGCTCTGGGGGCAGATGTGCGCATCGAGTATGGCATGATCAAGACTAGAGCGGAACACTTAGTGGGCAGTCATATCTATATGGATATGGTCAGCGTCGGCGCTACGATCAATATTATGATGGCGGCTACTATGGCGGAAGGCGTGACGATCATTGAGAATGCCGCAAAGGAACCGCATGTAGTGGATTCTGCCAACTTCCTCAACAGTATGGGAGCCAATATCAAGGGCGCCGGAACGGATGTGATCCGTATCAGGGGGGTGAGTAGATTGCATGGCACGGAGTATGCGATCATTCCCGATCAGATTGAGGCGGGGACGTTTATGTTTGCCGCGGCCGTCACCAAGGGCGATGTGACGGTAAAGAATGTGATCCCCAAGCACTTGGAATCTATCACGGCGAAACTGTTGGAAATCGGATGTGAAGTGAAAGAGGACGATGACTGTATTCGTGTGGTGGCGTCAAAGCCTATACGGCATACCCAGGTAAAGACCCTTCCCTATCCGGGTTTCCCCACAGACATGCAGCCGCAGATTGCAGTTGCTTTGGCACTTTCTAAGGGAACCAGTATTGTGACTGAGAGTATTTTCGAGAATCGCTTCAAATATGTGGACGAGCTCACCCGCATGGGAGCCAATATCAAGGTGGAAGGCAACACCGCTATTATTGATGGTGTGGAACGCTATACTGGAGCGAGCATTTCTGCACCAGATCTGCGGGCGGGAGCGGCTCTTGTGATTGCGGCTCTGGCGGCAGAAGGGTACAGCACGGTGGATGACGTTCGTTATATCCAGCGCGGTTATGAGGATTTCCATCTGAAACTGCAAGGTTTGGGAGCGCAGATCGAGTTGGTGGAGACGGAGCGGGATTACAAGAAATTCAAGTTAAAGACCGGTTGAAGCTTGCCGTCTCGGACGGCAGGTATGTGTTGGCCGGATTTTGTAGAAATTTGCTTGACAAGTGTATCTATTCGTAGTACAGTAGTTGTAACAGGTTGACAATTTAATAAATTCTCTTATTCAGAGTTGGTGGAGATACATAGGATCGAAGAAGCCACGGCAACCCCTATATTTGGAAGGTGCCCACCTGAGCGAGCAAGTCGAACAATAAGAGTTTGATCAATCGAAAGACAGGTCCGCTTCTTATAATTCTTATAAGTAAGCAGGCCTTATTTTATTCCCGTGAGGGGTTAATACTTTGCTGCTCTGCAGCACTGCGAGATGAAGGAGGAGAAATATGGAAAAACAACTATTTACTTCAGAGTCGGTGACCGAAGGACATCCCGACAAAATCTGCGATGCCGTATCCGATGCGGTGTTGGACGCTCTGATGGAGCAGGATCCCTTTAGCCGTGTGGCATGTGAAACCTGCACCAATACAGGTTTTGTGCTTGTCATGGGTGAGATCACTTCCAAGGCAAACATCGATATTCCTGCCATCGTGCGCAAAACGGTGACGGAGATCGGGTATGATTCGTCTGAGAAAGGTTTCGATGGCAACACCTGTGCGGTCATGGTGTCTTTGGACAAACAGTCCACGGATATCGCTATGGGAGTGGACTGCGCGCTGGAGGAGCGGGAGAGCCAGATGAGCGACGCCAAGATTGACGCTGTCGGCGCCGGCGATCAGGGTATGATGTTTGGCTATGCGACCAATGAGACCGAGGAATTGATGCCTTATCCGATCTCTCTGGCACATAAGCTGACCATGCAGCTCACCAAGGTGCGTAAGGACGGTACGCTGCCTTACTTAAGACCGGACGGAAAGAGTCAGGTTTCCGTGGAATATGATGAAAATGGCAAACCCTTCCGCCTGGAGGCTGTGGTCATCTCCAGCCAGCACGATGAGAAGGTGACGCAGGAACAGATACATACAGATGTCAAAAAGTATGTTCTGGATCCGATCCTGCCCAAGGAGATGGTGGATGAGAATACTAAGATCTACATCAATCCTACCGGTCGTTTTGTGATCGGTGGACCCAATGGAGACAGCGGACTGACAGGACGTAAGATCATTGTGGACACTTATGGCGGATATGCGCGTCACGGCGGCGGAGCATTCTCCGGCAAGGACTGCACCAAAGTGGATAGGAGCGCCGCATACGCTGCCCGCTATGTGGCAAAGAATATCGTGGCGGCAGGATTGGCGGATAAATGTGAGATTCAGCTCTCCTATGCGATTGGAGTTGCTCATCCCACCTCTGTCATGGTGGACACCTTCGGTACAGGAAAATTGTCAGATGAAAAGCTGGTTGAAGTGATCCGCGAGAACTTTGACTTAAGGCCCGCAGGAATTATCAAGATGCTGGATCTGCGTCGTCCCATCTACAGGCAGACTGCCGCTTACGGACATTTTGGCCGGACGGATGTGGATTTGCCCTGGGAAAAGACAGACAAGGTTGCATTGCTGCAGAAATATCTTGGTTGAGGGATTTGGGACTGTAAATAGGAAATTTGGAAGAGAGTCTCGTCCGCAAGATAAACGGACGAGACTTTCTGGTATTGCGAAGAGTTAAAATTTCTAAATTTTTTTTCAAATTTTTTAAAATAGGGGCTTGCAATAACACACGTAATACCGTATATTATTACTAGAAGTATAAACTCTATAAAATTTGGAGGAGAGAGCAATGACAAAAGCAGAAATTTTGAAGAAAGAGATTCTAAGGCAGTACCGCAGCGTGCGTCAGTTTGCGTTGGAGATGAGCATCCCTTACAGTACTTTGGTGACGGCTCTGGAGCGTGGAATTGAAGGAATGGCATATGGCACTGTGATCAAAATGTGCGATAAGTTAAGCCTGAATCCTGTAGATTTTTCGTCCCTGGAGAGAGACGCTTCCTTAGGCGCGCAACTGTTGGAGAACAGAGTAATGCAGTATTATGTGAAACTGAATCAGGACGGCCGCGACAAGATGCTGGAGTTGATGGCTGATTTTGCTCAGATCGACAAGTACAAGGCAAAGGGTAAAAAGAGCAAATGAAATATGACTATCTTATAGTGGGGACGGGACTCTTTGGAGCCGCGTTTGCCTATGAAATGCGCCGGGCGGGTAAGAGGTGCTTTTGCATCGACCAGCGCAGCCATGTTGGTGGGAATATTTATACGAAAGAGGAAATGGGGATACAGGTGCATAAATATGGCGCGCATATCTTTCACACCTCGAATCGGGTCATTTGGGACTATGTCAATCAGTTCGCGGAATTCAACCACTATATCAATTCGCCGATCGCCGTGTATGGAGACGAGTTGTACAATCTTCCTTTTAACATGAATACTTTCAGCAAGATGTGGGGCGTTCGTACCCCCGATGAGGCGAAGGCGCAGATTGAGAGACAGCGTGCTGCAGACGGAGTGGAAGAGCCGCGCAACCTGGAGGAACAGGCCATTTCACTTGTGGGGCGCGATGTGTATGAGAAACTGGTGAAGGGTTATACGGAGAAACAGTGGGGAAGAGATTGTACGGAGCTTCCCGCGTTTATCATCAAGAGACTTCCGGTGCGTTTCACTTATGACAACAACTATTTTACAGACCCGTATCAGGGTATCCCTGTGGGCGGTTACACGCAGATCGTAGAAAAAATGTTGGGAGACGCACCGGTGCAGCTTAGTATTTCCTATCGGGAGTTTATCAAGCGCAATCGGGAAAAGTCGGAGCCGGATACTTTTGACAGAGTGCTTTATACAGGTATGATCGATGCGTATTATGACTATAGGCTGGGCGAGTTACAGTACCGTTCTCTGCGCTTTGAGGAGGAATCTTTGCCTGACTGTGACAACTACCAAGGGAATGCCGTGGTAAACTACACAAAGCGGCAGGTGCCGTACACCCGCATCATCGAACACAAGCATTTTGAGTTTGGTACGGGCAAAGGTACGGTCATCACCAGGGAGTATCCCGCGGCGTGGCAAAAAGGAGACGAGCCTTATTATCCCATCAATGACGACCGAAATAATGAATTGCTTACACAGTATCAAAAGCTGGCGGCACAAGAGAAAAATGTGCTGTTTGGCGGAAGGCTAGGGCAGTATCGTTACTACGATATGGACAAGGTCATAGAAGCGGCCCTTGCCATGGCTGCGGATGAGAAAAAGAGAAAGTGATCTGAAGCGGTGGCTGGTCACAAAATATGGCATAATATGGCGTATGGAAAGATATTTGCCGTAATTGAATAGTCCCGCTTCCTTCCCGCAGGCAATGGGAGATGCCATGCTTGCGGGAAGGAGGCGGGACTGTTGGCTTTTCGGATGGTTGACTTGGTTTAACAATATCTTAACAATATCCGTTGAACATCATACCGCTGTAAGCGCTGGTAGCATAAGGACTGACAAAATTGTGCCCCGGATTCTTGTATGCGACCATAACTTTATCCACGTAATCCATCGGATTGAGGGAAACTTGGTTGCTCTTACGCAGAAGTGCATTGGAAAAATCCTTCAAATAGCCAAACGTCTGGCTGAGGTCGCTGGTCTGGGTCGCTGTGCGCAACAGTTGATCTCTATCGACTTCCAGAGTGCCGTCTTTTTGCAGATTCAGACCTGTGGAAATCAGAGAACTGCCATACAGATTGGCGATACCGCTGAGTTCGCGCACCAGTTTCCTGCTTCTTAACTGCGTCTCCTGATAGGCGGAAGCTGCTTTGATAAAATCATTGTAGCCGCTGATCAGGGAAGTGACATTGTCCGTAAAGGATTCTACATCTGTCTTTAAACCAATCTGAAGGGGTTCGCCCTCCGGACTGATCCCTTTTAACTTCACATCAAAAAGCTTGCCGACGGTAAAGTGGTTGACAGAAGATTCTCTGAGTTCGCCGTTTACCAAAAAAGTGGCATTGGCAGCTTCCTTGCTCACATAATCCAAGCCAAAATAATCGACCGTGCCGGAAGTCTTGCTGGTATGGTTGTCGCTTACGTGGAAAAGCCGCTCCTTGCCATTGGGAAGTCCCGTGGCTTCGGACACCAGGCGCAGAGAGGACTGCCCCTCCGATTCGACCAAAGACGCCCTAATACCAATGTCCGAATTGTTGATCAGGCGAACCAGACGATCCTGCACCTCGCGATTGGTCTCATTTTCTCCGATGGAGAATTGAAATTCATAGTTCATATCATTGACTGCGATATCAAATGAATAAGTGTCAGGGGGCAGATCGACCTTTGCATCCGGCAGAAAGTAGCCAAGATTCTCCTGAGGCGAAGCGAGAGACTTTACCTCCAGGCTAAAACCTGGGGAAACGCCCGCGGACGTCCGAGAACCAATATAAGTCGCCTCGGCGATATCCATATCCGTGGAAAACGCGCTCTTTTTATCCAGAAGTCCGCTGCTCTCCTCCAAACCGTCAAGTTGAGCTATCGTATTGTGCAGTTCGCGGGCATTCTCTTTCATGTCAACAGCATAACGCTGCGTGTCCTTGCTGGTGGTGGGAAGATACCAGGGGGATTCTTTGTTAATCTTGACAATGGAATTGTAGATATTGCGAAGCTCACTCTTTTTGTGAGTGTCGTACCGAGTCAAACTCGGGGTGTATGTTGTAAGAAAATTGTTGTATACGGTATTCATAACAGCACCCATCGTCACGCCTCCCTTCTTCCATGAATAGTTGACCTGAAGTGCCGAAATATGTTGTGGATTGCGGAAATCCCTTTCCATCATATATAAGAATCCACTTTCATATATCGATAATATCACAGGAAATGGAAAGAAACAAGGGATTCTTGTGTAAAAGAAAAGAGAAAAATAAACAAAATTTGAGCGGATATTTGTGCAGTTTCAATCCCCCCTGAGTTTTACACCGGAACATTCAATATATGACCAGTAATCCTTGTGGTTGCTG
>JAMPHU010000064.1 GCA_023663225.1 Candidatus Gastranaerophilales bacterium | reverse complement strand
CCTGCTTGAGTGGGCGTGTGTCGCATGGATGGGGTTGGTGGTCTATTTGTTCAATACCATCGTGGCATCCCTTTTTGTATTTCTGGATGTAATGATCTACAATTCATGGACACCAAAGGCATATCTTTTCTCGCCGGTGACGTTGGCACAATTGAAGATGATGTCAGGGAACAACCTGTCCTATGGCGTATCTTTGGGATATGCGGCGGTGTTTTTTGCGGTGACAATCACGCTTTTTATTGTGATCTGCCTGGGGCAGGGAACGAAAAAAGGAAAGAAATGGGGACTGAAAAAATGAATGATAGAAGGATTATCTTTAAAAATGTCTCTAAGACAATAGAGGATCAGAGGATATTGAAGGACATCAGTCTGGAGATACCGGAGCGGGGGATTTATGGGATTGTGGGAAGGAACGGTTCCGGAAAGACGGTGTTTGTCAAGTGTCTGTGCGGGTTTATGCCTGTCACAGAGGGCGAGATATGGGTCGGGGAAAAACAGGTCGGACGAGACGTGGAATTTGTTGAGGATGTCGGCTTCATCATCGAGACGCCAGGATTTTTGCCCAGAGAATCCGGCTTTCGGAATTTGAGATATCTTGCCTCCATCCGAAATGTGATTGGAAAGGAGCGAATCAGGGAGTGTATGGCTATGGTTGGCCTTGACCCTGATGATAAGAAATGGGTTGGGAAATATTCTCTGGGGATGCGCCAACGGTTGGGTATCGCACAGGCTATCATGGAGAACCCCAGTCTGATCATCCTTGACGAACCCATGAATGGACTGGACAATCACGGCGTGGAGGAGATACGAAAACTCCTGCTTGGACTGAAGGAGGAGGGAAAGCTGATCCTCATCATCAGTCATAACAGGGAGGACATCAACCTGCTCTGTGACAGGGTGTATGAGATGGATAGGGGAGTGCTGACACAGGTAAGGTGAAAATAGTTACCTGTGAAGTAACACCGTTCGGATTTTTCTTGAGCTTACCGCAATCTTGTGTTACTATTAATAGAAAGAAAGTTATCTACAGATGAGGAGTTTGGATGAAAGGCGCGTGTCGTCATACAGACAGGCGGTCATTCACGACAAGGAGGAACGACATGGGTAAAGGAAGCAGCTTTTTGGGAGAATTTAAGAAATTTATCGCGCGCGGCAACGTGATGGATATGGCGGTAGGTGTGATTGTGGGAGGAGCGTTTACCTCTATTGTGACTTCCTTGAATCAGGATATCCTTACCCCTGTGTTGGGGATATTTGGAGGAACAGATTTCAGCAGTTTGGTCGTGAGGCTTGGCAGTGGCGAAGAGGCGCCTGTGTTGGCGTATGGCAATTTTATAACGGCCGTGATTAATTTCCTGATCACCGCTTTTGTGGTATTTTGTCTGGTCAAGATGCTCAATGTTGTGAGTGAGAGGTTCTCTAAGAAGGAAGAGCATAGCGAGGCTCCCACTACCAAAAAGTGTCCTTTTTGTAAGAGTGAGATCGCGATAGACGCCACCAGATGTCCTCATTGCACCTCACAGATCGAGGAAGTATAGACGCTGTGGGAGAGTGCAGGTACTTAACGTTAGTGAGTATACCTATGCGGAAGAAGGAAATTACGATGAATCGATATAGAAAAAGGGCACTCCTTCTTGTCACAGTGTTTCTGTTGTCCGGCGGATGCCTTGCGGGCTGCGCAAAGAGCGGCGAAAAGACGCTGGAAGGGATGCAGTCGGTACAAAATCTGGATTATGAAGGCGCGCTGTCACTGTTTGAAGAGGCGGTAAATTTGGGAGAAAATGAGCGCCTGATCGCCAGAGGCAGGGGGATCGCCTACATGGGACTCACCGAGTATGAACAGGCGATCGTCTGTTTTCAGGAGGCATTGGCGGGCAGCAGTGGTTTTCCTCAATCGGTTGACTACGATTTGAACTATTATCTGGCGGCGGCCTACACGAAAAACGGACAGTACGCGGAGGCGGAGAGCGCCTATAATGCCATATTGGCGCTGAAGGATGCCGAAAAGGACGCCTATTTTCTGCGCGGGAGCGTGAGACTGGCGCAGGCGGATTATGAGGGCGCCAAGGTGGATTTTGACAAGGCGATCTCCATGGATCCCAAGAATTACGATCGGCTGATCCAAATATATCAGGTGTTGGAATATTACGGATATACGGAGGTCGGGCAGGGATATCTGCAGACGGTATTGGATGATGCGGATAAACAGATGACGGTTTACGACAAGGGGCGTATTTACTACTACATGGGCGATTATCAGGAGGCGGCGATCGCTTTGGAGCAGTCCAGGGAGAAAGGCGGAGCCGAGAGTTATCTGTACCTGGGAAAGACTTACGAGGCCATGGGCGATTACAATTATGCCGCCAATGTCTACAGCAGCTATATCGCCAAGGGAAGTGAAAATGCGGAGATCTACAATAGGCTGGGCCTGTGTGAAATGACCAGACAGGACTATCAGAGGGCATTGGAGGCGTTTCAGGCGGGGATGCAGGTCCCTGACAGCGGGATCTTACAGACCTTGTCCTTCAATGAGATCGTAGCATACGAATATTTGGGGGAATATCAGAAGGCAGCAGTCCTTTTGAACAATTATCTGAAAAATTATCCGGATGATGCGACCGCGCTGCGGGAACAGGACTTTTTATCGACCAGATGACAGAGAGAAGCCGAGCTTACACGGCAGATGGGAGGCAGTTATGATCAACAAATTGGTGGCAAAGATACAGGAGAAAAACGCTCCTATCATGGTGGGCTTGGATCCCATGTTGAAGTATATTCCGGAGCATATCCTGAGTAAGGCGTACAAGGAGTACGGTGAGACGCTGGAAGGAGCGGCGGAGGCCGTCTGGCAGTACAATAAGGGGATCGTGGATGCCGTCTACGATTTGATACCGGCGGTCAAACCACAGATCGCTATGTATGAACAATTCGGATTGCCCGGACTGACTGTTTTTAAGCGGACAGTGGATTACTGCAAAGAAAAGGGGCTGGTGGTGGTCGGAGACATCAAACGGGGAGATATCGGCTCCACATCCGAGGCTTATGCGGTGGCACATTTGGGCAAGGTGCAGGTAGGCAGCCAGGTTTGCAGCGGTTTTGACGAAGATTTTGCCACGGTGAATCCGTACCTTGGCATTGACGGGGTGGAGCCTTTTATCAAGGTGTGCAAGGAGGAGAAAAAGGGGATATTTGTGTTGGTGAAAACATCCAATCCCTCCAGCGGGGAGTTCCAGGACAGACTGGTGAGAGTGGACAGAGAGGACGGGACGAGTGAGGAGAAGCCTCTGTATGAGGTGGTCGGAGAAAAGGTCGCGGAGTGGGGCGCAGCGTGCATGGGCGATCAGTACAGCTATGTGGGTGCTGTGGTGGGAGCCACCTATCCCGAGCAGGGCAAGATCCTCAGAAAGGTGATGCCCAAAGCATTTATTCTGGTGCCCGCATACGGCGCGCAGGGCGGTAAAGGAGCGGATTTGACACATTTCTTCAACGATGACGGTCTGGGAGCTATCGTCAGTTCCTCCAGAGGCATCATTGCAGCCTACAAACAGGAGCGATATGCGAAATACGGTGCGGAACACTATGCGGATGCCTCCAGGGCAGCGGTATTGGATATGAGGGAAGATATCAATCAGGCTCGGGCGTGAGCAATCGATAGAGGGAGGGCTGTCATATGGAAAAAAATGTACGCCTTGTCAATATCTATATCAAAATACACAACAAGCACGCGTTGACCATGGATGATATGACTTTTCTGGCAAAGTGGGATCCGGAATGTTTTGCCAAGACCTGTCACAATCTGGTCTATAATATACCTGCGACGAAGAAACTGATGCAGCCGGTGCAAAAGCAGACGCAGGAAGAGAAAAAGGCTGTGGCGGAAAAAGCGCCGAAACCGTTAGCAAAGCCGGAGTTGTCCGAAAAGGTACAAATCCAGAATTTCCTGGCCAATTTAAAAAAGCTGGAGTTGAACGACTTACAGGTACAGGATGTCAGCGCCGAGAATGTAAAGAGCTTGATGGGGAATCTGTTTATGGAGATGATGTTCCCACACAACGATTTGGAATCTCATTTCTATGTGCAGGAACCTGTGCAGGAGTCTGTGTTTAACAAGCGGGTATAAAAAGTTATTTTTAGTTGAGGACGTAGCAAGTGTCATCGTGCGGATGGTATATTCCAACGCAGACACGCTTTCGCTGCACCTCGCCCGTAGCGATACATAAGCTGACAAAGTACGTCAGCTATAGTCAACAACGTTTACTATTAGTACCGACGGCTCGCTAGCGTCTGCTTATGGAGTATACCATCCGCACAATTCGGATTACAGCATTTGACAAGACCACACGACATTACATATGTCTGTGAATTAAAAGTCCTTGTCTGTATGCTATAAGCAGCAGTTCCAGATCGTTTATCGTCTCCAAAATATTCTTGCCGTTGTCGGTATCTTTGACCATCACACGCTCCGGTTCCATCTCAAAGAAATTGGAAGTGGATTCGATATCTTTGTTTTCTTCCAGCGCTGTGGCGATGCTCTCAAAGGGTTGATGCGCCTTTAAGCGCATACCGTGGGAATTGTAGATCAGCGTGTATCCGGCGATCCCCGTGGTCTTTTGATAGGCCTTGCAGAATCCGCCGTCGATGACCACCAATCGGTTGTTGGCTTTGACCGGCGACTCTCCCTTTGATACCTTGATGGGGGTATGGCCGTTTATGATATGTGACATGGGGGAGTCCAGGCCAAACTCGTGAAGAATCTTGACACAGTATTCCTCCTGTTGGTAAAAGCGGTAGTAAGGATTTTTCTCCTCGTAGTATGTGGACTCATCGACCACAAACGTGCGCTCGAATGTCTTGATATTGCGGCCGGAGAGCGGGGATTTCTTGCCGCACCACAAATACCACATAAAGTCCAGATAGTTCTGATTGTATGCGCCAAAGAAAGCGCGTCTCGCAATCTTGCCCGCAAAGTCCATATATTCTCTGCCCTTATAGATTTGGCCCTCGATCTCCATGCCGTCGAACGCGCCGTCCTGATCTAAGGGGATACAGCCGTGGAATAGCAGATTGCCGTTGAAACAGCGGTACATATTTCCTTTCTCGTACAGAAAATTGATGTGAGATCGAAGTCGGTAGCTGTTGGTAAACGCCAGCCGCAGATCTTTTATGACTTGTTGCTCTTCCTTAGTCAGTTGATAGGCGTCCTGTGCGTCCAGCGTGGGAAAATAGGAGTCTTTCAGCGCATATTCCGCGTCCCCTATGCGCACGGACCCGCGCGCCGTATCGATCTTGTCTAAGAGCAGCCGGTCGGCCATATCATACTCAGGATGCCTGCGGATAATCTGTCCCTCCAGCTTGAACAGGATCACGGAGATCGCTTTCAGCGCAGCCTCCATAGGGGGAAGCGAAGGATAAGTCTGCTCCGCAAACAGAGTGAGCGAACGCAGACTGATGGCATAAGCGTTTTCCAGGATCTTGATGCTGTTGTATTTGAGATTGTTGCGGAGTACGTTGGCAATACATGCATCGCTGCCGCACGCCGCGCCCATCCACAAAATGTCGTGATTGCCCCACTCGATATCCACGGAGTGATGGGTCATAAGCAGATCGATGATCTTGTCTGCATTGCTGCCTCTGTCAAAGATGTCTCCCACAATGTGCAGATGGTCTACCGCCAGCCTTTTGATCAGCCTGCTGAGCGCCTGAATAAATTCATCTGCGCTGTCAATGTCGATGATCGTATCCAAAATCTGCTCATGGTACACATATTGATTGTTGTCCTCGTCAGGCTGCGCATGGAGCAGCTCGTCGATAATAAAACTGAAATCCTCCGGAAGGGCCTTCCTGACCTTGGAACGGGTATATTTGGAGGAGAGGAGTTTGGCCAGCTCGATCAGATTTTTCAGGGTGACTTTATACCAAGCGGGTGTCACTATATTTTTCTTTTTCAGCATTTCGATCTTTTGCGCCGGATAGTACACCAAAGTACAGATCTCCTGGCGTTCTCTGGGAGAAAGCTGCTCCGAAAAAATCATATCGACCTTTTCCTTGATGACGCCGGCGGCATTGTTGAGAATGTGATAAAATGCCTCATACTCGCCGTGGAGATCGCTCATAAAGTGTTCTGTACCCTTGGGAAGGTTGAGAATCGCCTTGAGATTGATGATCTCCCTGCATACGGAAGGGATGGATGGGTATTTTTCTGCCAGCAGGCTCAGATATTTTAGTTTTTCCTCCGGGATATTGACGGAAGCGCTCATTTTTCCTCCATTCTGGGATAGCGCGGGGCGTGCTCCCTGTGTGTAGTATTTCGCTTAGACAAAAAAGAGAAGCTTGAAAGCTTCCTTTTTGCCAGTGCGGTTATGATTGAGAGTGGATCATGTGGTCACTGGTAATTATATTGCGTTTTCTTGTAGAGGAATTTCACAGAGTATCCGGTCTCATCACAGATGGCGCGGATCACATTCTCCGCTTCCTCCTTGGCGCTGTCGTTGATACAAATGATACAGACATTTTTCCTGCGACTAAAAAAGGAGGCCTTTGCCCAACGGATGTAGTAGGAGATGCGGTTCTTCAAGAGAGCGCGCTCGATCAAATCTTTGCAGTCAGGCTCGGATACTTCACACAGCTCTATTTCGTTGTTGACTTGTATACTGATTGGTTGCATGATATCACCTCTTTTGTATTATAGCATAATTTGTATAGAAAGTGCAATGAAATACTTGCAGCTTGCAAAAGAAATCTATATACTGATAAGTAGAGGGAAACGCTTAAGTTACAGCAGCAAAACCGGAAAGGAGTGAGACAGGATGGATCTATTTGAAGCAATCGGCGATACCATTGCCGCCAAGGGGAAGGAAGCGACGGATAAGGCGAAGGAGCTGGCTGACATCATCAATATGAAGGGCCAGATCAAGACCTGCGAGGATATTGTCAAGAAAAACTACATGGAGATTGGCAAGATCTACTATGAACAGTATGGGGATATGCCGGAAGAACCCTTCGAAAAACAGTGCCGTGCGATCACCAACGCCAAGAGGGGCGTGGAGGATCTGCAGGAGAAGATTGATGAATTAAAGGGAATGTAAGTCTCCAAGCTGACGACATGTAAAAATGGGACTGGGGCATGATAGCAATTTCAGCTATCGCGCTCCAGTCCCATTTTGCCGACGAATATAATATCGCAAGTTATTGTATCGTGCGTTATTGCATCATTCCTCGTCGTCGTAATAATCTTCCGGATAGAGGCTTACGCCTCTCTGGCTCAGCTCCAACGACTGCTGACTCAAGATCGCCTCATAATCGGGGTTGGCAAAAAACATGGCGTCATGCTGACAATGGCTCCTGGTGTTGGGAAGGATGATATTCTCGGTTCCGTCCTCGTTGACGGTGATGATGGTGGAACCGGTCAACAGAGCGGGATCCTCCGCCAGCGCATATGTGCCGGTGCCGGGCTGTGAAAAAGGACAGCCGGGACTTGCGGGCAGATTGTCGTAGAGACAAATCTCGCCGCTGTAATGGATATCACAGCTTTCCGTGGGTTCCGTCCCCATGGCAAAATATTCGGAGTGAACCGTTCCCTGTGTTTCGCAGAGTCCGGGGGTGGGCAGCTTACCCGAGCTGGAGCATACGTCAACCTGGACGATGCCGCTTGGCATCGGAAAGCCTAACGCGGGAAGATTCTCATGCACGCGGCCCATGACGGCTCTCCACAAAAGCTTGGAGCACACAGTCTCGTCGTTGCCCGTCGAGGAGGTGCTCATCTCGATATTGTTGTCATATCCGGTCCAGACAGTGGCGGTGTAGTAGGGAGTATAGCCCACAAACCAGGCGTCGCGGTAGTCGCTGGAAGTTCCGGTCTTGCCGGCCTGTGCCATATTCGTGCGGAAATTGGCTCTGGAGCCGGTGCCTATGGTGACGGCGTCCACCATAGCGCTGGTCAGCAGGAAGGCGGTCGTATCCTTGATCACCTGATGAGAGTTGGGCGTCGTATTGTCCAGAATCACATTGCCGTTGGCATCGGTCACGCGGATATAGAGCTTGGGTTCCATGTAGGTGCCGTTGTTGGCGATCGCGGCGTAAGCGGCGTTCAGTTCATAGGGGGACACACCGTAGGTGAGCCCGCCCAGCGCGATGGGCTGTTTGACGTCCGTAAAAAACTCATTTTTGATCACAACGCCGTCCGTCAGCGTGGTGAAGCCGAAGTTCAGCAGATAATCGTAGCCCAACTGAGGCGTGATCACAGTCTGATTTTTGACGGCTATGATGTTTAAGGACTGTTCGATGGCGTAACGTATGGAACAGATCCCTTTATATCCGGTTTTGTACCAGTTTTTGATGGGCGTGCCGTCGTCATAGTTAAAGGGCGCGTCATTGTACACAGTTGCAAGCGTCTTGCCGGCGCTGTCCAAGGCGGGCGCAAAAGAAGCGAGCACCTTGAAGGTGGAGCCGGGGGAACGGTTCGCGCTGGTCGCTCTGTTTAGGGTACGTCTGCCCTCTTTGGCGCCGCGGCCGCCGACCATAGCCACCACATAACCGGTCGATTGTTCCTCTATCACCATGGCGATCTGCGGCTGCGCCGTCATAGAGATGGACTCGGTGTAATTATCCGCATTGTCCTCCACATGCAGCTCATCCAACATCGCGGCGCGATAAGTGAGGATAGCGTCCTCCGCCGCCTCCTGGGAAGAAAAGATCAGATTGAAGCTGCGGTTGCCGTTTTGCTTGAACCAGCTCATCATGTTTTCCTTGCTGAAGTTGTGCTTGTCTCCGGCAGCGTCCGTGATGGTCAGAGCGTAGTTCAGATACCACTTGACGGTGGGGTTGTAGTTGTCGGGGTTGACCACCTCCTCGTCCAGGATTTTCTGGATGGTGGGATCTAATGTGGACTCGATGCGGAGGCCGCCGGAGGTCAACATCATCTCCGCCAGCGTCTCGTTGTAGCCGATGGCAATCAGATCTTCTTTGACCTGCTCATACACGGCATCCGAAAAATAGGAGCCGGTGGTGCTGGTGCTGGTCTGGTAATCCGTGTTGTAGGTGCCGATGCGCTCGTAGACGGCCTTTGTGTCGGCCATCGCCTCATCGTACTCCGCCTGGTCAATGAACCCCAGTTCCAACATCTTGTTCAGGCAGTCCTCTCTGCGGTCCTGGTTGTGCTCCGGATAACGCAACGGATTGTAATAGGAAGGATTCTGTGTGATGCAGGCGATCACGGCACATTCGGACAGCGTCAGCTCGCTGCAGGACTTCCCGAAATATCTCTGCGCGGCGGCTTCCACGCCCAGGGTGTTCTGCCCTAAGTTGATGGCGTTCATGTATCGCAGCAGTACCTCGTCCTTGGAACAGTTTTTGGTGAGCTCCAAGGCCAGGTATTGTTCCTGGATCTTGCGCTTGATCATCTTGATGAGATTGTTGTTCTCCTCGGTCCAGGTGGTGAAGATCGTGTTCTTCAATAACTGCTGTGTGATGGTGCTGGCGCCCTGTTTCTCCTTGCCGCCGGTCTTGATGAACTGGTAGCCTGCGCGGACGATTCCCTTGATATCGATGCCGCTGTGCTGATAAAAACGCTCGTCCTCGATAGCGACGAAGGCAAGTCCCATGTATTTGGGAATCTGATCCATGCCAACCTCGATGCGGTTGGAGTTGGTGCTGACATATTGGTCGATCTCGTTGCCCTCACGGTCGTAGACGATCGTCGCCTGACCGGAGGCGACAATATCGTCTATGCGGACGGTGGGAGTCGAGGATAAGATACCCTTGAACGCGCCGATACCGGCAGCCGTGCCGCAGATCCCTAAGCCGATGACGGCCCATATGAAAACTTTTAAGCTTGTGAGGGCGAGCTTACGCCCCCATTTTGCAGATTTTGCGTTTAATGCCCGCTGCTTGGCCCGGACACCTCTTTTTCCGTAGTTCATAAAAATCGCCTTTCTGTCTTCTATGAATATAGACACAGCCATTATACCAAAAAAAATGATATAAAGGAAGGTTTTGTTTCTTTATTTAAGAATTGTTTCACATTTTCGCCAAGTTATGCTAGAATAGTAGAGAAGTTCTGCCGCCGGACAAACTCAGGCGCGCGCGGCAGCGCTTCCTTAGAGTATGAGGATGATCGATGGAACGTCAAAAAGAGAACAGACAGGGAAATCAAATAGAAGAATATCGGGTGTTATTAGAAGGCGGCGAGGGGGAGATCACGGAGAAAAAGTCCCGCTTTATCGCCACGGTCAGAAAGTGTGAGCGCGAGGCTGACGCGGTAAGCTTTATCGAGGAGATGAAGAAGAAATACTGGGATGCGTCCCACAACTGTTCCGCTTTTGTGATCGGGAGCAGAGGAGAGCTGACCAGATGCAGCGACGACGGGGAGCCGGGCGGCACGGCGGGCCGCCCCATGTTGGAAGTGCTGTTGGGGGAGGAGATCCGCAATGTCGCCGTGGTGGTGACCAGGTATTTTGGCGGGACGCTGCTCGGCACGGGAGGTCTGGTGAGGGCCTATTCCCAGGCGGTTCGCGCGGGACTTGCAGCCTGCCGCGTGGGGGTCATGCGGTATGGAAGCCGGCTTGCGCTCCGCACGGATTACAACGGAATCGGAAAGGTTCTGCATGTGCTGCAAAAACAGGGCGTGGAACCGGTAAGCAGCGAATACGCAGAGTCGGTGGGTCTGACGGTCTTGATTAGAGAGAGTCTAAAGCAGCGTTTGGTGAATGATTTGGTGGAGGCCACGGGCGGTAAAGTCCAGGTGGAGCAGGAAGAGGAACTGTACTTTATTGATCGGACAGATTAAGGTTTTGGGCGGCTTTGTCCGGACAGGCGGATCAGAGAAGGGAGTGTCAGTATGGAAGACATCAGAGGGAAGGACTGGCTGCAGGAACTTTTGGACAATAAACAATATACCAAGTTCCGTCAATATCTGGCAGAGCTGAATGACGCGGATATCGCGGGACTATTGGAGGAACTGCCCAAGGAAGATATGTTGAAGGCGTTTCGCATCCTGCCCAAGGATCTGGCGGCGGATATGTTTTCGTATCTGGATGTGGAGAACCAGCAGATGATCATTACCTCCCTGTCCGAGCGGGAGGCGGCGATCATCATCGACAATCTGATGGCGGACGACGCCACGGATCTGCTGGAGGAGATGCCCGCCAATGTGGTGAAGAAGCTGCTCGCCAATGCCAGCGCGGAGACCAGAAGAGATATCAACCACTTGTTACGTTATCCGGAAGATTCCGCCGGCAGCATTATGACGGTGGAGTATGTGGATCTGAAGGAGAATCTCACCGTGGATCAGGCCATCGAGCGCATCCGCAAGGTGGGCGTGGACTCCGAGACGATCAATATCTGCTATGTGCTGGATCCCCAGCGCAAGCTGGTGGGGACGGTGGCGCTGCGCTATCTGCTGCTCAGTCAGGGCAATGAGGTCATAGGCGACATCATGCATGAAAATGTCATCGCCATCAACACGTTGGTGGATCAGGAGGAGGTTGCAAGGCAATTCCAGAAATACGACTTCACTTCCATGCCGGTGGTGGACAATGAAAACCGGCTTGTGGGGATCATTACCGTGGACGATATCGTGGATATCATGCAGGAAGAGACCACGGAGGATATGGAGAAGATGGCGGCTATCGTGCCCAGCGACAAACCCTATATGAAGATGACAGTGTGGGAGACTTACCAGAAAAGGATTCCCTGGCTGTTGCTTTTGATGGTGTCGGCTACTTTCACAGGCGCGATTATCACATCCTTTGAGGAGGCGCTGAGCGTGTACGCCTCTCTGATTGCGTTTATCCCCATGTTGATGGACACAGGCGGCAACGCGGGCGGACAGGCCAGTGTGACGGTGATCCGCGGATTGTCTTTGGGGGAGATCGAGTACAAAAGTGTGCCGCTGATCGTCTGGAAGGAAGTGAGAGTGGCGCTGTTGTGCGGGGTGTCTTTGGCGGCGGCCAATTTTGTGAAGCTCATGCTCTTTGATCGGGTGGGTGTTACGGTGGCGCTGGTGGTCTGTGTGACGTTGGTAGCTGCTGTGCTTTTGGCGATGTTGGTGGGTTGCCTTTTGCCGATCGGAGCCAAGAGGCTGGGTTTTGATCCGGCGGTCATGGCCAGTCCTTTTATCACCACGATCGTGGACGCACTGTCTCTGATCGTGTATTTCAGAGTCGCAACCGCTGTGTTGGGGATTTGATAACACATGTGTTTTGTGAAAAATGCTCAAAAAATGCAAAAAAAGATTATCTATTATATACGAATCCGTGCAAAAAGTTTGATTTTTTTCTAAAAACGGTTTTCAATAAAAATAGAATTTGATACAATAGGAATAATAAAAACAGGTGTGTTGAGCCGGAATGGAGGAATTATGAGATATTTTTTTGAGTCCAAAGTAGAGAAGAAGGATGACGGATATACGATCCAGATTCCTTTTAATGTATGGGAGGTATGCAAGCAGCGCGAAGTGATCAAAGGCGATGTCGTGTTGGATAACAAGATCATCGACTGCGAGCTGTGGCCCAGGGAGAAGGGCAACTATGAGATCCACATCCCCAGCGAGGCGGAGGTGAGCGTGGAGTCGGGCGCTACCCACAAGATCTTGCTCCATGTAAACGGCTCTCTGATTCGTATGGATCAGAACAGTCCTTATAGTTTTGATAACCCGATCCGTAAGATTGACAGTGTGAATGTGATCATACAGCCGGAGGACGGCCTCTGCGGCCAGTCATGTGTCGCTATGCTGGCGGGCGTGACGCTGGCGGAAGTGATCACCGTCATGGACTGCAGGGAATGGCAGGCGACCATGGGGCGCGTGATCTCCGCTCTGAATTATTACGGCATCGATCACACGGATATCATTATGTACACGGAAGGCCGCGAGACCGTTCTGCCCAAGTGTGCGATCTTGATGGAAAAGATGGGACGTTTCTGCCACTATCTGGTACATTTCGACGGCAAGTTCTATGACTCCAACCTAGGCGTGCTGGAGGAGTACGACACCAGCAAACTGCTTGGTTATCTGGAGATCAAGTGTTGACGGGTAAGAGGAGACAAGCGCAACTGACTCTGTGATATCAGAGCTGTCGCACGATAGCACATTCGATCATTCCATATATGATATTTTGTTTTGAAGCGGCGGCCGGCCGCAAAATATCATGTGTGAAGTGGCGTCAGCTATCGTGCGGCGGCTCTTTTTTTGGAAAAGGTCATTTTATTGGCTTTATGTCCGTGCAAGCATGGCCGTTTGACTCCCGCGGGCAATGAGCCAAGTGCCATGCTTGCATCGGGGTTGTTGACTCATTGCCCGTAAAAATAAACAAAATGGTAATATTATAAAGGAAATATTAAATTGCACATTGAACGATTTGGTAAGAAAACGGAAGAAAACAAAAGAAGTTGTTTAATATGGTTAGATAAAGTGAGATAAATAAGCGGGAATGTGTTTGCAAAGAATTACATATAAAACTAATATATGTATTGATGATTAGCACTCGAACCAAAAGAGTGCTAACAAACAGAAAAGAGCTTACAATATAAGGAGGCATTGGTTATGAAATTAGTACCTTTAGGTGACAGAGTGGTATTGAAGCAGTTAGCGGCGGAGGAGACAACGAAATCGGGGATCGTCCTTCCCGGACAGAATAAGGAGAAACCCCAGCAGGCGGAGGTTATCGCGGTTGGCCCCGGCGGCGTGGTAGACGGCAAGGAGATCAAGATGGAAGTAAAGGCCGGCGACAATGTCATTTACTCCAAGTATTCAGGAAATGAAGTGAAGATCGACGATGAGGAATTTATCATTGTCAAGCAGAACGATATCCTGGCGATCATAAGCGATTGAACGGATCTTTCATAAAAAAGAAATCATAGAAAGTCATATTTAAGTGAAAAGAAAAGGAGATTGATCATTATGGCAAAAGAAATCAAATATGGCGCAGAGGCGCGCGCCGCACTGGAGTCCGGCGTAAATCAGCTCACGGATACGGTGAGAGTGACCTTAGGCCCTAAGGGAAGAAATGTAGTGCTTGACAAGTCTTTTGGCGCTCCTCTGATCACCAACGACGGTGTGACCATCGCCAAGGAGATCGAGCTGGAGGATGCGTTTGAGAACATGGGAGCGCAGTTGGTGAAGGAAGTTGCCACCAAGACAAACGATGTGGCGGGCGACGGCACCACCACCGCGACTGTGTTGGCACAGGCTATGGTGAACGGAGGCATGAAGAATCTGGCGGCCGGCGCGAATCCCATCATCCTGAGAAAAGGTATGAAAAAGGCTACGGACTGCGCGGTAGAAGCGATCGCTGAGATGAGCCAGAAGGTGAACGGCAAGAATCATATCGCAAGAGTGGCGGCGATCTCCGCGGGCGACGAGGAGGTAGGTCAGCTTGTGGCGGACGCTATGGAGAAGGTCAGCGGCGACGGCGTGATCACGATCGAAGAGTCCAAGACCATGCAGACGGAGCTTGACCTGGTAGAAGGTATGCAGTTTGACAGAGGATATATTTCCGCGTATATGGCTACCGATATGGATAAGATGGAGGCTGTCTTAGAGAATCCGTATATTTTGATCACAGACAAGAAGATCGCCAATATTCAGGAGATCCTGCCTCTGTTGGAGCAGATCGTGCAGTCCGGCGCAAAGCTGCTCATTATCGCTGAGGATGTGGAAGGCGAGGCGCTGACCACGCTGATCGTCAACAAGCTGCGCGGCACCTTCAATGTGGTGGCGGTCAAGGCTCCCGGCTATGGCGACAGGAGAAAAGATATGCTGCAGGATATCGCGATCCTCACCGGCGGTCAGGTGATCAGCTCCGAGCTTGGCTATGAGTTGAAAGATACCACCATGGATCAGTTGGGTCGTGCAAAGTCCGTAAAGGTACAGAAAGAGAACACAGTCATTGTGGACGGCGAGGGCGAGAAGGATGCGATTCAGGCAAGGATCGCACAGATCAAGAAGCAGATCGAGGAGACCACTTCCGATTTCGACAGAGAGAAGCTGCAGGAGAGACTTGCAAAGCTGGCTGGCGGCGTCGCTGTGATCCGCGTGGGCGCTGCGACCGAGACCGAGATGAAAGAGGCGAAGCTGCGTCTTGAGGACGCGCTGGCAGCTACCAGAGCAGCGGTTGAGGAAGGCATTATCTGTGGCGGCGGTTCCGCATATATTCACGCATCCAAGAAGGTTGCAAAGCTGGCTGAGACCATGGAGGGCGATGAGAAGACCGGCGCGAACCTCGTGTTGAAGGCGCTGGAAGCTCCTCTGTACCACATTGTAGCTAATGCAGGCTTAGAGGGCAGCGTCGTTGTGAACAAAGTGCGCGAGTCTGAGGTTGGCGTTGGATTTGACGCCCTCAAGGAAGAGTATGTGAACATGGTTGAGGCAGGTATTCTGGATCCCGCAAAGGTTACCAGAAGCGCTCTGCAGAACGCGACCAGCGTGGCGAGCACATTGTTGACCACTGAGAGCGTTGTGGCAAACATCAAGGAGGACGCTCCCGCAATGCCCGCAGGCGGCGGAATGGGCGGTATGATGTAAAGAGGCGATTCTCAGAGATCGGGTCTATGAGGGATGTGCCGGCGGGGTTTTTCGCCCCGCTGGCACTTGTCGTTGGCATGGTGATGAAAAATATAGTTGACGGAAGTGCTGATAAGTGCTAAGATATCTTACAGAAAAGGTGTTACCGTAAAGCAACGGTTCGCCTCGGTTAATAGAAGCTCAAAAAAGCAACCTAACTCTGGTCGGTGCGGTTGCTTTTTTGATGGCTTTTATCTTTTCTGGCTTGCAGGATACTGATCACAGTGACGATGATACTGATGATCGTCACTACAATACCGGCAAGTTCCAAAATTAATCCAAACACCAATCGTGCTTACCTTTCACTTTACTTTCCATATGTATCCCCTCCTCCGGTACTGGAAGCTCTCAAAATGTACTCATTTTGGCAAAAGGCGAACCGCTACCCGTTTTGGTAACACCTATGTATATCTTATCATGATGACAGGATTTTGTAAGATGCGATAACAAATATTTTCAATAAAATATATTTCACGACTATAAAAGATGATACTCGTAACTTTTTATTTTCAAAAAGATTGACAAAACGGCTCGGGGGGTATACTGGAAAAAATTTGAAACCAGGAGGAAAAGTGCATGTTTAAGAACAAGATACTGGCGTCGCTGCTTGCATTGACGCTGGCAGCAGCGCCGATGGGCGGACTGGGGATGACGGTCTCGGCGGCGGAGAATGATGGAATGGAAGTGTTGGCGGGGACAGCGGTGGAGGAGAAGGTGACTTTGCCGGAGCCTACCGGAGTGACTTGGGGGGATAAGTATACGGCGTGTTTTGATGTGATCGACGGAGACGCTTATCTGCAATATGAGGCATATAGGGATGGCATGCGGGTAACTACTGGTTCACGTGAGCATAATTATATCAGCGGAACGAATATGGAAGTGTTTGCATTGGCCAGTTTTACTGCGTCGGGAGAATTATACTATAGGCTCCGCTGGGTGCAGGGGGATGAAGTAAGTCCTTGGACAGAGTCGAGCAGAATCAATTATGTGCTGCCCGACAAGAAGGTCGAAGGGACAACGATGGCGTATTGGGATGACACAACGGTTGGAACAGTAAATTTTCTCACAGTGGACAATGCGGGCGACTATCAATTTTGGCTCTATAAGTGGGATCAAGAAACAGAAAATTGGAGTCGTCTTGACGGCCATTCGTATAGCGTAAGTTCTCAAGCTGGAGGCTTAATTCGAAAAGAGTCGATGACTAGAGAACTAAACCGGCATGGTGCAGGGCAGTATCGTGTGACTGTAACTGTGTTGAGTTCAGATGTGGATCAGTGGGCTCATGGAGAGGTAGGGCCGATGTCCGATGTTTATGACACTACTGTCACGGCGTCCGGTCTGAAAGAAACACTTTCTGCGGCGATGGCCAGTGGAGATGCTGTTTCTGCTGTGAATACGTTGACAGCAGCGGCGGATATCTCGGCGATCCGTATGGCGATGCAGACGGACGCAGAGTTTCGCAGCCAGGTGCAGCAGTTGGAGGAGCAGTATAATCGGGAAAACAATATCACTACAGGCACCACGGTATCTGATGAAGCAAAAGAGATCGTGGGATCCGACGCGGTGCAAGTCATCGGTGCAGGTTTTAACGGTTCCGAAAATGTGACGTTGGAAGTGGATATGGCAAGTCCGGAGAAGCAGATTCCTGTACATTCGGGATATACCAATCCTGTGCAGCTTGACATTAAATTGGCAGGAGTATCCGCGCAGGATAACTTGAAGATGCCGGTCACGATCACGATGCCTGTTCCCAAGGGGTTGGATTCGAATAATCTGATCATTTTGCACAGCCATGCTGATGGGCAGACAGAGAAGGTGACATTTTATAATAACGGGAACGGCACGGTTACTTTTACCGTATCCAGTTTCTCAACGTTTGTTTTTGCACAGGAATCAGCGGGCAGTGGTTCTAATGATGATACCAAGGAGCCGTCAAATGGCAGCTTTATAGATAGCACAGGCGAGGTGTATGAGAATACTGATAATGGAGATTCTTTTGTATCCAATGGTATGGAGGTATATGAGGAGGCCATTACACTGGCAGCTCCGGGAGCGGTGATCACGATTCCGAAGTCAGATGGAGTCAACACGCTTTCCAACAGTGTGATGCGGATGCTGTATGAGAGAAAAGATATCACGCTTGTGATGGAGTATACCTATGAGGGAGTCGATTATCGGATCGTCATACCGGCAGGAGGAGCGGTGTATTCGGACATTCCCTGGTACGGGCCTCTGTATCTGGCGGCGCATTACGGAAACGGCGCGGCGTTGAAGAACGGGACAGCGGTAAATGGCAACTATGTGATCAAGGGCGGAGATACTTTAAGTAAAATTGCCCAGGCAAACGGTCTGACCGTATCGCAGATTGCAGCCATGAACCCTCAGATTCAGGATGTCAATAAGATTTGGGAGGGACAGAAGATCACATTGAAATAAAGGATTGTACCATCAATTATTTATCAGTTTATCGATTTTTAGGGCAGGAGGAGAAAACGAGGTTTTTTCATCCTGCCATTTTTATGAAGAGGGACGTACCGAACGGTACATCAGCAAACTAAGCAAAACAAAGGTATTCCGCAATTCGGTTAAGTACAATACGAATTTAAACTTTTTAGTTGATTAGATGCGTGTGTAAGGATATAATATGAATTAGGAAAGGATGTGTTTTTATGGTGAAGAGATTGACATGGGAACAAATACAAGAACAATACCCTGATCAATGGGTAGGCTTGTCAGATGTTCAATATATGGATAATGACGGGATTTCCGTAGAGTCTGCTGTTGTAAAATATGCAGATAAAACAAAATCGGAACTTACGAGACTGGTATTAAAAGGTGAAATCATTTCACGTCATACAAATCCGAACGGACATTTACAATTTGGCATGGTGGGGGTATTATGAAACAGTTTTCAATGAAGCTGGATAAAAAGAACCAAAGACCTGTAGTGGTATTAAAAAATGAACTTACCGCTTTGCTTGATACAGGGGCATATGTTCCAGTGTGGACAGATGATGAAGATATTCTTATTTCATATCTAGGAGCAGAATTTATCAGGAATAATGTACAGCTTTCAGGTTTTGGCGGCGCTACATATGGAAATTTGTATAAAGTAAATTTAGATGTAGGCGGTATTTTATATCCAAATATGCATATAGTTGCAAATAATGATATTGATGCTTCTTTTAATTTAATACTAAGTGCCACAATGTTTGATGGACTGATTTATCAGATAGATATGGTTAATCATGTGTTGAATATAGATGTACCAGATACAGAGAGTGTTGTGCGTAATCTTAGGATAGAGAGCAGAGATGGACAACAATTTGTTCTCTGTAATGGTGTAAAACAAAATAATGGCGTAGAAACAGCGTGTTTTTGAAAAAAGCACGCTGTTTCTACGTGCGGAATTTCATTTTCTTTTTTCCAAAAAGAATTGACAAAACGACTCGGGGGGGTATACTGGAAAAAATTTGTTACACATTATGAAACAAGGAGGAAAAGTGCATGTTTAAGAACAAGATACTGGCGTCGCTTTTGGCGCTGACGCTGGCAGCAGCGCCGATGAGCGGATTGGGGATGACGGTCTCGGCTGCGGAGAACGACGGGGTGGAAGCGTTGGCGGGGACAGCGGTGGAGGAGAAGGTGACTTTGCCGGAGCCTACCGGAGTGACTTGGGGAGAAAACTATACAGGGCACGTTGATGCGAGTGCTACAGACTTTGGTTTGTATTTGAATTGGGAAATATATCGGGACGGAGAGCTTGTAAGTGGGGGAGGCTGTAGTGCTGGTAGCGAAGAGCTCCCCACATTTGGAACCGCACAACGTGATCTGAATGAATCTGGAGAATATTATTACAGGGTTCGCTATGAGCAGGGGGACGAGGTGAGTCCTTGGGTAAAATCGGACACGATCAATTATGTACTTCCTGACAAAAAGATCGAAACGACAATCGTGGCGGAGTGGGATGATGAGGAAGCCGGAACGATAAATTGTCCTACTGTAGATAATGTGGGCGGTTATTATATTACGCTATATAAATGGAACGAAACAACAGGGGAGTGGCAAGATACACTTTGTGCTTTGGACGTAGATGCAAATTTATGTATTGATGAGTCGAGTTTTAGCGATTCGTTCAATTACGCGATAGATCGTAAGGGAGCAGGAAAATATGCTATGACAGTACAGTTGTTAAGTCCAGATGTGGATCAGTGGGCACACGGAGTGGAAGGCCCAATGTCTGCTGTCTATGATACGATGGGTTCGGCATCCAGTATAAAGGAAATTCTTTCCGCGGCAATGGCAGACGGAGATGCTGCTTCCGCTGTGAATACTCTGACCGCAACGGCGGATATCTTAGAGATTCGTATGGCGATGCAGACGGATGCGGAGTTTCGCAGCCAAGTGCAACAGTTGGAGGAGCAGTATAATCGGGAAAACAATATTACCACAAGGACTTGGGTGTCTGATCAGGCAAAAGATGTCGTAGGCTCCGGCGCGGTGGAGATCGTAGGAGCAGGCTTTAATGGCTCCGGCAGCGTGAGATTGGAAGTGGATCTGGCAAGCCCTGAGAAACAGATTTCCATTTATCCGGGATACTCTAACTCCGTGCAGCTTGACATCAGCTTGTCGGGAGTATTTACGCCGGAGAGTTTGAGGATGCCGGTCACGATCACGATGCCGATTCCCAAGGAGATCAGCGCAGGACAGTTAGTGATCCTGCACAGTCATTTCGATGGGCAGACAGAGAATGTCTCTTTCTATGATAATGGGGATGGAACGGTCACATTTACGGTATCCAGTTTCTCTACGTTTGTCTTTGCCCAGAAGGGATCGTCCGAAGGCGGTTCTACTAATACCAATACTGCAAATAAACCGTCAAATGGTAACATTATAGATAGCACAGGCGAGGCGTATGAGAGTACTGACGAGGGAGATTCTTCCGTCTCCAATGGCATGGAGGTGTATGAGAAGGCCATTGCGGCAGCGGTTCCGGGAGCGGTGATTACGATTCCGAAGTCGGAGGGGATAACGGCCATCTCCAACGATGTGATGCGGATGCTGTATGAGAGAAACGATATCACGCTGGTGATGGAGTATACCTATGAGGGAGTTGATTATCGGATCGTCATACCGGCAGGGGGAGCGGTGTATTCCGATATTCCCTGGTATGGGCCTCTGTATCTGGCGGCGCATTACGGAAACGGTGCGGCGCCGAAGAACGGGACGGCGGTAAATGGCAACTATGTGATCAAGAGCGGAGATACCTTGAGTAAGATCGCTCAGGCAAACGGTCTGACCGTATCGCAGATCGCGGCAATGAACCCTCAGATTCAAGATGTCAACAAGATTTGGGCAGGGCAGAAGATTATATTGAAATAAAGGATTATTCCATCAACTACTTATCACTTTAGCGATTTTTAGAGCCGGAGGAGAAAGGCATGTTTTCTCCTCCGGTTATTGCTCTTTTGCGTAAAA
>JAMPHU010000063.1 GCA_023663225.1 Candidatus Gastranaerophilales bacterium | reverse complement strand
GTGTTACCGCCGTGAAAGGGCGATGTCTTAACCGCTTGACCATGGAGCCTTGTCGTTCCTGCACTTCTACGGCAGTATGGAATTATTAAAATCGAGCGCAAGCCTCAATGAATTTGATTATAACACAGCAAGTTTTTCTTTGCAACAACAAATTTATAAATTTATAGGTTTAAAATTTATAGGTTTTCCCGCAACAGTTCAGCCTTTTCACAGAGCAGCCGGCAAGGGACGTGCCAGGGACGGAGCAAAGGTTATAGAGAATACTTTCTGTGACGGCCGGATAGGCGTTCCGATGAGCCTCATGCACGGCAATGCCCGCCATTGGACGGGCATCGCCGGAGTCTCATCTCCACATCCGACTCACGCCACAGAAAGTATTCTCTATAACCTTTGCTCCTGTATCCCACAATTTCTACAAGTGTCATTGCCAGTTACTTAGCTCCAACGGGGTAAGTAACTGGCACATCAAATGTTTTTCTCCCTTTTCGGAAAAATGTTCCCACTGCTATTATCAGAGAATTTAGTGAATATTCATACATTTCTTAACTTTTCAGGCGATTTAGGGAATTGCATTTTGTTTACTGAATACCGGAAAATTATTGTTTGCTTGAGTAAATGTAAATTCGATAAAGACCGCAAACAATTTCAACAACCAGGCATGCGCCCATGATATAGCCATCGGCTATGATGGCATCTGGGTTCATATGTGTTGCGATGAAAATTTCAAATCCCATGGCAATACAAACACAAGCAAAAATGATTGACGCAACGACACCAAGCCAAAACATGATTCGTTTCATTTTGTACCCCCATAACTACTGTTTTAACAATCAAATTTTAATATTTTATATCATACTATATTTTACTGTTTATTTCAAGGCACGTGAATAACCGAATGTATTTTTATTCACTAAATATGTATATTTATAGGTTCGATTTTAACGGGTACACAATTCCGAAAAGGGAGATGTTTTTTAACGATTACTGTGAGCCGAATTGTGCGGATGATATATTCCAAAAGCAGACGCTAGCGAGCCGTCGGTACTTAGATGCCGTACTTTGGCATCTTATGTACCGTTACGAGCGAGGTGCAGCGAAAGCGTGTCTGCGTTGGAATATACCATCCACACAATGACACTCGCCGCAACTTCAAAAGGCTGAACCGTTACTGCTTCCACCTATTGCAGCTGCCTCACATCCACCCGATAAATGCAAGGCTTCCCGTCCTTGTCAGAGACAAATATCACCTGTTCTCCATCCAGCGTAAAGCAGGGATGGGGATGGGAATCCTGCGGGTTGCCGTACACCGCCCGCCAGGAAGTGCCGTGATAACACAGCCTTCTTTCGGTGCGTGCCTCCACATCCACCAGATAGAGGAAATCATTTTTTACTTCCTGAGAGATTTCTTCGACTTTCTCTTCACCCAAAAGATGGATCGGCACATCGCTGCCCTGGGCATCTCCCACCATGTAGCGATTCCTCCCGTCACAGATAAAATGAGCGTATGGCGAACATTCCATCAAGATCTCCTCCTCCATCGTATCCGGATCGATCATGCGTATGTTCTCCGTTTTCTCTCCCGTCGTCTCCCGATAGACAAATGCCAGTTTGGAGCCGTCCGGCAGCCAAAATTCATGGGTCAGTATCAGATCGTTCGGCTGTTCCCTGCAGCAGCGATAGCGGCTTCCGTCGCTCTGCACCAGCCACAGCCTCGCGTCGATCAGATCATAAGGTCCCTCATGGCAGAACAAGATGGTGTCAGGATCTTTCGGTCGGATCTGGACATGGCCAAACCAACAATCCTCCTCCACCACCGTGTGAGAGGCTCCCGTTTCCAGATCCACATAGACAATCCTACAGTGCGGCTTTGCCAGACAAGTGACTGCAAAGAAATCCCAGTTGGAACCCTTCTCCTGCTTGGGAAGAGATTCCTCCAAAGTCTCAATAATAGCAAGGTAACGGTCGTTATCACTCAAGGTCCAACTGCCGCCCTTCCAACCCTCCGGAATCTGATACACGCTTTCTCTCTGACCGCCGCAGACTGCAACTCTCCAGATCGCCTGTCCCTGTCTGTAATATACATATTTGTCGTCTGCGGACACGATTCCACCGTAATCATCCAGATCCTTTCCCTCGGTCAACTGTACCGCCTCGCCCGTGGCCAGATCCATCAAATACAACTGTCTGTCCGCAAACTGCGCACAATACAAAAGCTTCCCATCCCTCGTCATCATCCGATTGTAAAAGTACATGTGATGGCTCACATGATCCGGCTCTGTCAACCGCTCCACCTCCACACCGGTGTGAGGATCCCGATAAGTTGTAAACCTGTTTTGAATCTTGTCGCCTACTGCCATACGCTCAAACCTCCTTCATCCGCATACGCTTTACGGGCATCTGGCCAACTCATAATAGAGTCCCTTCTTCGCCATCAACTCCTCATGGCTGCCCTCTTCGGCAATTCCCTGATTGCCAATATATAAGATACGGTCCGCATTTCGGATCGTGGACAGACGATGGGCCACGATGAAGGCTGTTTTATCCTTGAGCAATACCTCCAACGCTTCCTGAATCAGCAGCTCCGTCTCCGTGTCAATGGCGCTGGTGGCTTCGTCTAAGATCACAATGGAAGGATTCTTTAAGACGATCCTTGCAAAGCTGATCAACTGCCTCTCACCGGCAGACAGACCGCTGCCTCGCTCCTCCAGCACATGTTCATACCCTCCGTTCAACCGCTGAATAAACCGATCCGCAAAAATCGTTTGTGCAGCCGCTATACACTCCTCATCTGTGGCATCCCATTTTCCATAACGTATGTTGTCTAATATAGTCCCCTTAAAGATAAACGGATCCTGCATCAAAACCCCCACTTCCGAGCGCAGAGAGTACAGGCTCGCATCCCGCACATCCACATCGTCGATCCTGACGCTTCCCTCCCTGACATCGTAAAACCGCGTCAACATACTGATCACCGTGGTCTTGCCCGCTCCGGTCGGCCCCACCAATGCGATCGTCTCCCCCGGCGTCACATGCAGCGTAAAATGCTTCAGGATATCAATGTTTTCCTCATAACAAAAAGTAACGTCCTGAAAATCCACCTTGCCCTTGACATCTTTCAGGATCACCGGATTGTCTCTGTCATGGATCTCCACCGGATAGTCGATGGTGTCAAAAACCTGCTCTAAGTTAGAGCTTACTTGCGCCAATTCCTGAATAATGGTAGACAACTGCGCCAGAGGATCCTGAAAGGCTCCCATGTAGCTGGTGAACGTGATCACCACTCCGGCTGTGATCCCCGCGTTGCCTCCTAAGATCAACGCCAGAGCGACGCCAAAGATACACAGCGTCCCCGTGTGCCAGAAGAACTGTACCACGGGACTGTTCAGGCGGGATTTCTTCACGATATCCCACCACATCTTCACGCTGTCCTCATGGATCTGTCGATAAATGTCCTTATTGATACCGATTCGGTTGTAGTTCTTGACGATCTGCTCTCCCATGATGGATTCCACCAAAAAGGCGGTTCTGTTGGAGTTTTTGGCGCGGTGCGCCGTATACAGCTTGCGCAGATGGGAACGCAGCCAAAAAATAACAGCCATCATTGGCACCACCGCGGCAAATACGATCAGCGTCAGCATAGGACTCAGAGAAAGCATAAACACTGTCACCACCACCAGTTTGACGATATAGATGGCAAACATCATAACATAATTGGAGAAAAAATCAGCCAATCCGTTGATATACTCCGTCACTCGCACCACGATCTTGCCGTCGGGCCGATTGTCAAAATAATCGAAGGAAAGCAACTGCAGTCTCTCAAAAATCTCCGTACGAATCTGCGTAATAATACTCAATCCCATCCGCCCCATACTCCTGGCCTGCACAAAAGTGGAAAGAATCTCCACAGCGGCAAGCAATACCAGTCCGCCGCCCACCAAGGCCAGTTGGCGGTAATCCTGATCCACCACCACTTCGTCCACGATCAGCTTTAACAGCCTGGGCGGCAACAGAGATACCACCGCGGCAGCCAGCATCATGCAGCTGAGCAAAGCCAAAAGCCGCTTATAGGGAAGAATATACCGAAGCGTCCGCTGCAACTGTCGGATATCGACCTTTTTCTCTATTGTTTCATCTTCAAAGAAAGTATTTCGCCTTGCCATCACCGACCTCCTGCGCTCTACTCGGAATGACCTCTGAGAACCTCATTCGCCTGCTGTTGCTGCTGTACGCCGTAGACATGCGCAAAGTTCCCGCCCAATTCCATCAATTCTCGGAAAGTCCCCCTCTCCGTGATCTCGCCGTCCTTCATATAGAGGATCTCGTCACAGTCCACCACAGAGGAAAATCTGTGCGCTGTGACGATCAACGTCTTTTCCGAAAAATGCTCGTAAATATTTTTTAATACCACCTGTTCTGTATGTACATCCAAAGCGGAGGTAGAATCGTCCAACACAAAGACCGGGGCGTTTTTCAAAAATGCTCTCGCAAGGGAAATCCTCTGCTTCTGTCCGCCGGAAATCCCCAGGCCCCGCTCTCCCACGATCGTCTTGTACCGCTCGGGCAGCGCATCGATAAACTTCGCCGCGTCTGCGTCCGTCGCCGCCTGCGTCACCATGCGTTCGTCGATATCAGGCCGACTGAAAGCAATGTTGGACTCGATGGTATTGGAGAACAGAAATACCTCCTGAAATACATAGGAATACATCTTACGCAGATGATCCAGACTAAATTCCTTGATATCATGCCCGCTTATCGAGATCTCTCCCGACGTGATATCGCAGATTCGCACCAGAGTCTTTAAGAGCACGCTCTTTCCCGAGCCGGTCTCCCCCACGATCCCCAGCTTTTTCCCATAGGGGATACTGATATTGATATGTTTTAAAATCTCCTGCCCGTCTATCTCCACAGAGACATCCTTCATTTCAATAGCAGGTGTATCGAAATGGAGCGTCGCCTCCTTATTCTCCGGCACCTTGCTCTCTTTTTCCATGAAATGTTTCAAGGCCTGCCCCGCAATCGTCTGCTGCTGCATATTAAAAATATGATTGTTGACGCTTGTGATATTGTTCATAAACCGCATCACATAGGTGGATGAGGACAAAATGTACCCGACCGTCAAATGCCCCTGCATCACCAGCACCGCTCCGATCACGATCGTGCTGATGTAAGCAATCTGCTTGATCGTATTGAAAGTCAGGTCAAATTTGGAGGAAAGCCAGATCTGCTTCATCCTCGCGTTCAAAAAATTCGTGTTGACCTGATTAAATTTCTCCCGCTCCAACTCTTCATTGTGAAAAGAGCGCACAATCCGAACCGCGGCAATGTTCTCCTGAGTGGTCAGATTCATCTCCGAACTCTTCTGCCGGATCTCCTTGAAATTCACGCTCGCCATCCGCCGGAAATTGAGCACCGTTCTCACCAAAAACGGCATCAGGATGAGCGGAATGATCAAAAAGGAGAGATTGATCCCCGCAATCAGAACCAAGGTCATCACCAGCATGAATACGGCATCTCCAAAATAGGGGATCCTGTGGGAAAACAACTCCTTGAACATGATCGTATCACTGTTTAAGATCTGCAAAAGCTCACCTGAATTGTACTCCGCGATCGTGGCCGAGTCCAGCTCCATCAGCTTTCCATAAGTCTCATGCCGAAGCGTGGTCTCCAGCTTCAGTCCCACCCATTCCTGCATCAAATCTCTGATATAGATCAGCACAATCCGCAAAAACATCAACACACCAAATACGATCGCTACGGAAAAGAACAACTGCATGGTGTTAGGTTCTCCAAACCGCCCTGTGAGAAGGAAATGAAAGGCGCCGCCGCTGTCCTCCTTCACCTCTCCCTTCTGGATCACAAAATCGATCAGGAGTCCGGACAAAAGGGGCAGAAGCAGCTCCGCAAAAATCCCCAGAAAACTCAGGATTTCCGCAAAAATCGCCACGGGCATGCTCTTTTTAAAATATCGATAACCGAACTTTAATGTCTCCATGATTTTTTGTTTCCGCTCCTTATCTCTCTTCGACATACCCCCCATTATCAACTTAGATGGTAAAGAAGTCAACCCCCATTCTTATCTTATTTTTCATATTTTAGGACAAAATTGTGTTTTCTTTTCAATAAACTGCAAAACCGCTTTTTCATAGGTCTCATAATCTGTCATGGCACTGTTGGCATGATCCGCGCCCTCTATCTGCAGCCACTCCTTTTTAGAGCTGCAGGCCTGATAAAGCGTCTCCCCCATAGAAAGCGGAACAATGGAATCCTGCGCTCCATGGATAAACAAGATCGGAATATTGGTTCTCCGGACAGACTGTATCGCGCTGGCCGATTCCAGATCAAAGCGCCCAAACAAATATGCCCCCAGCCTGATAAACGGATATATCAGCTTGACCGGAAGCTTCATGGTTCTGATCGTTTCTTTTATAATGGCTGCCGGTTCGGAATATCCACAATCCGCTATGACCGCTCTTACATTTTCAGGTAGTCCCACTTCAAGGGACATCAGAACAGAGGCGGCTCCCATCGATACTCCTGCCGGAAAAATGTCAATGTCCTTCTCAAATCGATCCACAGCGTATTCGGCCCACAATTTACAATCGTACCGTTCCCTGATCCCGAAAGTGATCACATTCCCTTCGCTCTTTCCGTGCGCGCGCTCATCCACCATGAGAATCGGGAAGCCTCTTTTTTTACAAAGCTTAAAAAAGCCATATCCATCCCAGGCATACACTCCGTGAAAACCGTGAAAAAAAAGGATAAGCGGCGCGCCCTCTCTCCCAGGATACAGTTTCCCACAAAGCCGCAGACCATCCTGTGAGAGAATACTGACCTCCTCGTGAGGCATCCGTTCCATCTCCTCCACACATTCCAACATCCTGTCCTTATGCGCTCTGTACAGGTTACTATCCGGAATACAGTGCGCATTGGGATGTTTCCTTGGCGGATGAAGAAATACGCCGCGATACAACATATAGATTGACAGTAAAGCAAGCAAAACCACGCATCCCGCGATCACAAGCGCCGTCATCTCTCCCCGCCCTCCTTGCTTTTCTTTTTATTCTCATACATGCGAATATCCGCCGCCTTCACAACCTCCAGAATATCGCTTCCCTTTCCCAGCGCAAAGCCGACGGCGCTTGACACCTTGACCTCATAATCCGCATGACTCTTTTTCAGCGCTTCCTGCACAGCTCGTATCACACTTTCCGACTCCTCCCGCTCCGGATCGTCTATGATCATTAAAAATTCATCTCCGCCGATCCTGTACACGCGGCATCGATCGCTCGAATGACTCGATAAGGCGGAAGAGAGCGTTTCTATCGCCATATCGCCCATGGCATGTCCGTACTTATCATTGATCTTTTTCAGATTGTTCAGATCCCAGAATAACACTGAGATTTGCCCGATCCCCGGATAATAATTCTCCACCATTTCCACATACTTATTTTTATTGAATACCTTTGTCTTGGTATCTGTCTCTTTCAGATAGGTAAGCTGCGCGATCCTGTAGGCGTCCTCATTGCTGCTGACAATCGTATATTGCATCATAATCGAAAACACAAAAAGGATGATACTTCTGGGAAAGACTTCAAAAACGATAATGATAAATACCGGATTCTCATTAAACGGGATGTTCAAAGCGCCCTCCGTAATGATCTCCAGATACCAGCTTCTTACATGCTGACTTTGCAGAAGCAGATTCAAGTCACAAATCCCATAATAAAAGCTTACCAGGGAACTGATCAACATAGTGACCGTATTGGCCGCATACACAAACCAGATCGTGCTGCGCCTCCTATACTGTATGGCAAACAATAACGGCACTACATATACCAGTACCGCGTGAAAGGACAAAAACGCGGCGATCACCGCGGAGACAATACAGATCAGAGATAACAGCAGATATTTAATCCACAATTTTGACAGATCACTCTTAAAATAGATGGAAACCGCCGGTATAAACAAGATAATAGTAGACAAAAACGCGATCGATATCAGGGTTTTGTCCACCTCAAAAAAACCCGTCACGGTGAGCAGCCAAATCAGAGCGATCGCCATAAAAAACCAGTTGAAACCTTTTAGGGTACGCTTATTCGATTTAATTTCCTGATGCTTCAATTCCTGGCGGTACTGTTCTCTAAAGTCTTCCATCTTATAATTTCCCTACTCTTTCCTTATTATTGGGCGGGGTCTATTTTCATTTAGATATTCAGACCATCCTCATTTAATAGAAAGTCATTGTTAAAACTCCGTCATCATCATGCCATGGTTTGATGACATCCTTCACAATGATAATCTTCTTAAATGAATCATGGACATTGATAAGCGATGCTTTTTCCTGCGCTCTCTTTTCCTGTACGCCATCTTCGGTTCTGTTTGCTTACAGAAATAAAATGCCCCTCTGTGCAAAGGAAAGGACTCGATAACGCAAAAAGACGATACAACCGTTAAGTCATATCGTCCACTGCTGTTGTCATTTGTCCGAAGCGCTGTGATTCCTATACAGCACAATTCCGGCCGCTGCAATCAAGATAACGCACACAATAGCCACTGCAATTACAAGGATCATCAGCCAGTTCGTCCCCTCCTCTGCAGGGTTCTCAGCCCCCTGTGCTCCCTCATCTCTTGTTTCCGCCAGGTCTTCCTGAGAAGACTGCTGTGCTTCCTCTGTGCCGCTCAAAGAGGTATCCGGCTTATTTTCCTTCGATTCCTGAGCACTCTCCTCGGAACTGCTTGGCACTTTCACTGTTTCTTGCACCTTGCTACTGCTTCCCTGGGCAACATTGTTCCCCTGGGAACTGCCGCCTCCCTGAGCGTTACTGCTCCCCTGAGTATTTCTATTTCCCTGCGCGTTACTGTTTCCCTGGGTATTTCCAGTTCCCTGCGCGTTGCTGCTTTCCTGAGTATTATCGCTTTCCTGGGTATCTTCACTTTCCTGAGTATTGCCACTACCTTCCGGTTTCTGGGAAGGCTGGACGGCTGAACCAATCTGCACCTCCCCCGGAAGCTCCGCATCCTCCATGATTCTCAGCTCTGTACCATAGACATAGGCGAGAGAACTTTCAACCACACTGACCGTGGCGGCAACGGGGTTGCCCTCTCCGTCCAGGATCACAATATTCCCTATGGTCAATGTATTCTTATCCTTTGTAAAAAGAGGCTCAGTCCCCGCAAGGTAAACATTTAATCTTTTTTCCCCCTCATCATATCGGAATTCCTTTACCTTAGCACTGCTTTCACCAAACTGGAATTCTACCTTTGCCGCCTCTGTCTCATCCACAAGCAAGCTAAACTGCAACGAAGAAATCTCATCCTCCCCTCGCTGGGACACAATAGTAATCGTCCCCGTTTCATCCAGCTTAATCTCCTCGCTGCCAGCCGCCTTCACTTGTGTAGTCATCGATACGGTCAACAGAAATACCGCTACAAATATATGAATCAAATACTTTTTCATCCCTAATCCTCTCTGTATGGCTTTAGCATGTACCTGTTATTCGACCACTCGGTACACTTTCGGAAGAACGCTGCACCTGCGTTCTTCCGAAATAATTTTGTTTCTCTCGGGATGTCCGCCCAAGTCAACAACCCCGATGCAAGCATGGCACTTGGCTCATTGCTCGCGGGAATCAAGCAGACAAGTTTACTTTGGTTAATTCTTATTGATCTGTATCTCAGGCAGTACGGCTGGCATATTCTCAAACAGAGAATCACTGACAAGTCTTTGTCCTTCGTTGGTCAATGCGTTATTGACACGGTAAAGCTCAGCACGCACCTTGGTGATTCCTGTCAAATTCACCTGCTGCTGCGGCTCAATCCAATAGATCCATGTGCCATCCGACACATTCTGAATATTGCCCTGCGCCGGTACATCCGCCAAAATAATCTGTTGTGCCTTCAGCTCCCCTTCCTGGGTCACACCGCCCACAATATTGCCCTCCTGATCATAAAGTATGACAACATTATAGGCCGGATTCCCCTTATAGGAACCTGTAAAGACCACAGAGCCCGCCGGAATCACATCGTTCGTCCCTGTTCCGTACTGATAATCTGCAGACAGCTTACCAATCGCCACAGTGTTATCCTCTGCTCTTCGGAAGTCCGCATTATCTCCTGTCACTCCAAGCACATCCAGCTCCTCTATAGATATCCGGGTGCTGTTTTGCGCCTTCAAGATCAATTTTACGGCAGATGCGGCATAGGTGCTCACATATTTACCGTCCTCATTTGTAAAGTATAGGGTATCCGATTTCTCCTGTCCCAGACTTCCCTCTGCCACCTTTATCCAGCCGCTGTCAGTATAGGCTTGGATCTCATAACTACTTCCGGAAATTCCCTCCAAACCGGTATATTTAAAGCCGGTGACCGTAAGCGTTTTATGGAAGTCCAAAACGATCTCAGCCTCTCCCTCTACTGTAGCCGTGTATGCCGTTGACAGATTATCAATGAGCCTGAGGGCCGGATCCTCCGTCTTGGGCTCACAAGGGGAGTCCTCGGTCCCCGTGCCTTGCGCCGCATCCTCCACAGTAAGATTCAAGGTTTCCACTGTCCAAAATGCCTTATCCAGACTTCCGTCATGCTGGATTTTCATAGGTTCCAGTATCTTTACTGCTGAACGGTTCAGGTATTTATCAATTACTGTGATTTCATACCACACCATGCGGTTGTTGGCCGTTACCGTATCGCTGAATGTATCCTTATCTCCAGTCACAAATCCCACGGCTTCCTTCTGCACCTCACCGCCTGTAATCATACATCTTACGATTTCATAGCCCAGCACCTTCGCCTGCGGCAAGGTAGAATCAAGAGTGAAATCCACCTGATTGGCACGCTGGGCATTGACAACAGCCGTGACACTGCCCACAGCCTCCTTATCGCCTGAGGTTCCCAAAGCGCTTCCGCTGCCCTGCAAACTGTAAACTCTTGCATCGTCATTGACATAATAGATCGCCCTGGTTTCCACATCAAACTGCTCCGCATATCTGCAGGTGTCTTCATCGGGAACCATTCCCCAACGCTCAAAGAATTCCAGTATATTTTTCTTTGCCGCAGCGCAGGCCAGACGCATCAGATCCTGGTCTCTGTTGCCCGTCAGGGTCAGCGCCACACCCTTGGGCGCAGGCGCTTTAGAGGTATCCCTTGCATAGGTATCTACTCTTGCGAAGAACAAGTTATCCAGTTGTTCCTGATAGTCCTCATAGACTTTGTAATTGTAGCCTGTGTCATATGCCAGATGAAGCTGCCAGTACATACCAAGCTGTGTAAATACATTGGAGGACCTGCCTCTGGCGCCGGAGGTAACCTTCTTATATACATTATCATATTGAAAACGCACACTGTCATTTCTGTCCTTCGCCTGCGCTAGCACAGCAAAATAGTTGTTAGTGATTTCTGCTATGGCATAGGTATTCTGGTTGATGCAATGCCCGATTTCATGGGCAATACCCCATCCAAAGTAACTGCCGCTCAAATATCTTCCCTCACTGTCAGCCATCACAGGTACCGCAGTCACCATGCCTGAAGTGGACCCCCACTCAATACCGATATGGTTGCCTGAAGCATACATAAAGGCTCCCGAGAACATTCTCTGGTAACGGATGTTCAAATGTCCTTTGGGTATTTGATCCACTGCCGCCGGCGCACTGTTGCTCAGTCCCTTATGTTGATAAAATAGATTCATCATCTCTTCCATGGCATCCATGGAAGCCAATATTTTCCGTGCCTGCTCTTGTGTACTGCCATTTCCGGCGCCCTGCAATATCTGCTGCGCCGGCAGGGAAAAGAGCATGGTATTCAAAAGAATGTCGGAGGCTCCCAGAATACAGTTCTGGTTGTCATAGGGATAAGCAACCTGAACATTCCCAGAATTTACGTGGAATACCTCGTGATTCTTCTCCATGTCCCTCACATAGGTCTGCAATTCCTCTACATAGGTCTCTACCCTTGCAAGCCTCTCTTCCGCGTCCGTCACCTGATACAAATCCAGCACGGGAACCTGTACGCCACCGCTTACGCGTACCGCATACCTGTCGTCTGTATTGCTGCCCGTGTATTGTATATACAGCGCACCGCCCGATTCCACACCTGTGACAGTCCAGATCTTAGGTACAGTAACCTTATTGGCCCCTACCTTCAGATTTACCACCACCTTGCTCACGCTGTCAGATTCAGCATGATACTGAGTAGACACCAATTGAAGATTGGTCGCTTCTCCTGTCCTCTTGGTATTATGACCCACATAAACCATGATCTCTTCCTCGGCTGCTGCTATAACCCCAAGGGGCTGCCAGGCATTTAACCCGCCAAATCCTCTGTTCACATCATCGGTGGTGATTCCACTATGAATCTCCACAGAAGCATTTAAGCCTGCATCGTTCAAAATCGCTTCCGCTGTCTGCAGCTCACGCTCCAGCAGAGTACGATCAGGATGGTATTCCCCGCTGACCTCGTCAAGCGTGTTGATCTTTATTCTCAAAGCATCTATGTCAGCCTGTGTCACATCCTCTCTCAAAACCGTATGCAGATCATCCTCATAGAGAGACATAATCTCATCCATCAAAGTATCATAATAGTAGAAATAAACTTCCGATATCGTGATGGTTCCCGATGCCGAATAGCGTCCAAGGCCAAACTGAAGCTTCTTGGCGTTCACAGGCTGAGGAAGTTTCAGCACATAATAGATCCTGCCCTCCGCATCCGTTTTTCTCTGCAGAGAAACCCCGCTCACATCAGTCTGCTTGCCATTTTCATCCCAATAACGAACCTTGGCATAGAAGTAGCCTGTATCCCTGCTTGTAAGATCATAGAAGGCAATGGTATCTATCTTATAAGCCTGATCAAACTCATAGGTAAGTCCTTTCCCTAAGTCCATATAATTATAACCGCCGTCATCCCAACTGTTTTTCAGATAATAGGATGAGGGATCATGATCCACGGTTCCCCAGGCGGTGCCTGCCTGGACGTCCAAAGGACTGTCTTTCATGGTCGCTGTCATGGTAGCATTGATAATGTGGTCGCCTACTTCTCCTTCTTGCCCCACATTGATCAGATTGTATTTCGGCATCTCTGCAGGATTCAAATCGGTAGTGGTGGCCGCGACAGCCAGAGAAGGACCGCTCTCACCAAATTCATTCACACCTGTCACGTACACCGTATACTCTGTCAGATCCTTCAGGCCTTCTATCCTGTAACTGTTCCCTTTGATACCTTCAATCTTCTGATACCCGTCCTCGGTGCTTTCCTTATAATATAGATTATAAGAAACCGTATCCTTCATGTCCTTCCAGGATACCGCTACACTTTGATATTGTCCCGCCGCAGACACATTGTCCGGCTTATCCGGCTTACCGCTTGGTTTGGGAACTGCAGTCACCTCGTCGCAATAGCCGCTGCGCCATGTACCGTTGATAGACTGGACCTGGATCCGATATTCCAGGTAATTGGTCAGTTCCTTACCGCCAAAACTGACAATGTCCAGGGAATGAGCCGCAGTCAGCACCGTTTCCTGTTGGTTGCCCTGTTGAATCAAAACCTCATAGCCGGTAATATTGACGCAGGAATCCCAGTTCAAGCTGATGCGCTTGTTGCCTTCGGCGGCAGTTAGATTTTCAGGGCAATCCATCTCCGGCTCTGGGATTCTGTCCTCCATGCCGTTGACAAATTCAACCTTGGAGATTTCCGCAAGGTTATTGTTATTTTTCATTCCGGTAATGGTCAAGGTCACCTTTTTCAGGGCCACCTGTCCGCCCAGAGAAATTATGATATTTCCGTGACTGTCCTGCTCCACCAGAACCTCTGATTGCTTCAAAAGATATTGAACTCCCGCCGTCACGGGAACCTCCATTTCCCCTTCCTCACCATTCTCATCCACATAGGAAAGGGAAATCACCGCGCTGCTGATGGGGTTATCTCCCCCCGTTTCAATCAGTATGCCGTCAGCGTCGGCTCCGCTGCTTTCTGCAAAATCGAACTCCAGGGCAACGGGATTTTGTTCCGAAATAGATCCGCCCTCCGCCGGAGTCAAGATCACATCAGAACGATTCCGCAAAAGCGCCTCCAGGTCTCCCTCTGCCCTGGTGCCCTCTGCCACCGTGGGCAGTATGGCCACAGCCGGAACAAAGGTCTGGATTCCCGCCTGGGTATCCTCTGTCACATCGTAGCCCTTGGCATAGTATTCCAAATCCACCAGATTGATCTTGCCGTCACCGTTTAGATCCGCAGTGTCATTTTCCCCGCCTTTTCCGCTATCTATGTCATCCACCAACAGCTTACCGTCCGCTTCGTCCACTCTGCCGTCACCGTTGACATCGCCGATCAACAGCACACCCGGATGAACAGCCCCCGAGGCATAATTAATCCCACCAAGAAATCCCGTAGCCAGACTGATTTCATAGGCCTTGCCCTTTACGGAAATGGTCTGACTATATGGGGCAAAGCCTCTCGCAGTCACGGTCAGAACATAATCACCCTCCGGCAGGTTTTCAAAGCTGACCCTGCTCTCCTCAACCACATTTTCGTCCATTGTGATAGTATCCGTCAGACTAGTATTTTGCAGATCTGTCAAGGTGATCAGAAACTCTACCGGTCTATTCAGAATGAGCGCGGCAGCTATAGACAGGTCTATCTGTCCCATATCCCCGATCTCTGGCTGCGGTTCCTGCCCGGAACCAACGTCAGAAGAACTTACGCTCTCCAGCGAGGCCTCATCAGCCAATTCCTCATCCTTCTGCAAGTCATCGCCGTCTGAGACAGTATCATTCTCCTGCAGGTCATTGCCATCTGAGACAGTATCATTCTCTGATATGGCATAGCCGCCTTCCTCCAACACCTCCTGCAAACCGTCTCCCTGGGACGTATTTGCGGCATAAGTAGTGAAAGACGTGCTCAACACCATAACCATGGCCATCATAAAGGCTATTCTCTTTTTCATCACTTTCAACCTCCTTCTCCGGCACCTGTATTTTCGTTGGATATATGTAATTTCTATCCGTCCAGTCAAGTTTGGCTATACACTTCCTCGTTACCTGGGCAGATTAGGAACTTTCACCTCTTGGAAACGTGCGCCGCAAGGCGCACACACCCAAAGGCCCGCAAACGCAGTGTTTACGGGCCTTTGGGCTGCCACACCACACTAGCGGCCTTATCGGAGTTAATTGTAACACAGCAAAATTCCCTTTGCAATAAAAATTTTGTACCTCTTTCGTATTTGAGTAACAGTTCGTTACGATTTACATTTAACAACCATTTTTCACAATCTTTTGTTATTGAATAAACCCGCACATTCTTAACATTTCCACTAGCAAATCTGCTTCTTGGGTAATCGCATCTATGCTATTAACAGCTTGCTGTTTTTGATAGAAATTCAAATTATTATTGTTCATAATAAATGCTTTTATGGTCTTTTTAAATGCCTCATGCTGTGCCTGTATTCCTGCCTTTTCCAATGCACGGAACAGATAAAAAGCCATTGCAACCGTACAGGCGGCAAATGGCTGAGGCTTATGCAAGCGTAACTTTTCCAGTAATCTGTACATTCTGAATCATAAAATCACCTCACTTTCTTTTGACCATTTTTGGTCATATTGTTATCCTAGCACTAGTTTAAAAACTTGTCAACCGTTTTTGGACAAAAAATATAGAAAAGATGTTGCATTGTGTCCGTTTTTGGCCTATAATGAAGCATAAGCAAGAGAGGTGACCACGAATGAATGATTCTGACCTTGAATTATATGGTATAGTAGGAAGAATGTTTCGAGAAATTCGAGAAGAAAGAAATTTCTCCTTAGAATTTGTTGCTGCATACTTACAAATTGCTCCAAAGTCTCTGCAAAGATATGAATGTGGAGAAAGAAAAATCAAAGTCGGTACGATAAAGAGCCTATGTACTTTTTATCAAATAAAATATGATGATTTTATAAAAGAGGCAAAACTCCGATTTGGAAAGAATCTTTATTCTCACGATTCCTTCCAAAAAGAAAAATTTCCCAAAATCATGCAGTATTATGGCCTTCTTAATGACACAGGAAAGCAGGAGGCTACAAAAAGAGTCCAAGAGCTAACGGAGATTCCAAGATATGCAGCAGAAGATCCCTATTATGTCAATGCCGCACACGCGATTGAAGGTGCGACAGAGGAAGAAAAACAACACGATGAAGATATCATGGATGATGAGAGCTTTTAATTGAGGAGTTTGATCTTATGCCTACGAAACTATTTATCCAAATATCACTTAGGATTATTAGGAGGCAATCAGAATGTATAAGTATGAACTAATTATCTATTGGTCTAATGATGATAATGCATTTATTGTAGAAGTACCGGAGCTGCCCGGATGTATGGCCGATGGCGTAACTGTTGAAGAGGCTATTAAAAATTCCGAAATCGTTATAAAGGAATGGATTGACATTGCAATCGAAAGAGGACTTAATGTTCCAGAACCCAAGGGACGATTGATATATGCTTGAAAAGTCATCATAAAAGGGGATGATATTTTGACTACGTATGAAGATCTGCTGTCGGAAGCTGATTCCAACAATATAATTACCAGGGAAAAACCTCTTATCGCTAACAACGGACGCATTAAGGGGAAACGGATCGCCATCAACAACCATCTGACAGAAACAGAAAAGAAATGTACTATGGCCGAAGAATTAGGGCACTATTATACTGGAAGCGGAGATATTTTGGATCAAGCCTCCATCTCCAACAGAAAACAGGAACTTCATGGCCGCGCATACGCATATAACAGACTGGTCGGCCTTATGGGAATCATAGATGCCTACAGGCATCATTGTATAGGCCTTTCAGAATCAGCAAAGTATCTGGAGGTTACTGAAGCATTTTTGAAGGAAAGTCTGATCTATTACAAAAGCAGATATGGCGCAAGTGTAACTGTAGACAATTATACTATCTTTTTTGAGCCATATATCGCGGTACTCGAGCTAATATAAGTTTGATAAACAATCAAAATATTAGAATATAATATGCTTACCCAGGGAGCCAATGGGGCGGTTACGTCAGTTGCCGGACACTTAGGAAGGGAGCTGGTGCCAATGATTACATACTCTGAATTGTTTCAGTTTGTGATTATGCTTTGCGCGGTGATCACTCTTGTTGTTTTCATCACACGCAAAAAGTAGCGCCCTCAGCCTGGTAAACTAAGGCGCTACTTTTTGTAGTAACACATTTTGCCGGCGGCTAGGTGTGCTCTAGCCATTGGCTCTCTTGTTAAGCATATTATACACCAACCATAAACATTTTACAACTAAAATTTGCAAAACCGCCCGATGCTACCAACACCGAACGGCTTTAGATAGATAGCATCCCACATAAGGATATCCTATGCAATCACTGAGGATAGTATATCACTTTTGTGGGCAGCCTGCAAGCGCAAAACGCTGGCTGTTATTTTTATACCCAAAAAGGAGGATACTATGAAAATCGAGAAAAGAGGATCTGAAAGCTACCGAATCAGAAAGATGTATAAAGGTCAGATGTATACCGTCTCCTTTGATTACAAGCCTACACAGAAAGAGACTATGCTGGCCATGGCCGCCGAGCTAGAAAAGATTCAGGGGAAATACAAGGGGATGACTTTTAAAGCCGCTGCGGATAACTTTCTCCATCCACGCTCCGACTGTACAAAGTCACTGTGAATAATTTATCAGATAACTTTAATTCCTTAAATATTCACGATATTACCGCACTGGATATCCAGAATGAGATTAACCGCCTGGCTAAGGATCACAGTCCAAAAACTGTACACAATTATCACGGCTTTATATCAGCCGTTTTGGGAACTTTTTGCCCCAACCTTAAAATCTGTACTACTCTGCCCCAAAAAATCAAAAAGGAACCCTACATCCCATCCGATGAGAATGTCCGGAAAATACTGGACTGTGCCAGGGATACGGAATATGAGGTTCCTATCATCCTGGCCTGCTACGGAATACGCCGCTCAGAAATATGTGCTCTGCTGCCGGAGGACATAGAGGGTGATATTGTACATATCAGCAAGGCCCGTGTTTTCGGCGATGAAGGTGAATGGGTGGACAAGACCACCAAAACCACATCCAGCACTCGGGACATTATTATCCCTGCACAAGTTGCAGAAAAGATTCGTTCCCAAGGCTATGTGTTTAGAGGTCATCCCAACTCTATCACAGAATTTTTAAAAGCTACAGAGAAAAAACTTGGCATCCCCCGATTTACCATGCACAAACTCCGCCATTACTTTGCATCCAAAATGAGTGCCCTGAATATCCCTGAAGTGGACATCCTTCGGATGGGCGGGTGGGAGTCCGATCATGTGATGAAATCTATCTATCGTCACTCCATGATCCAGCGGGATGAATACGCCAAGCGGGAAGCCTCCGAAAAACTGAGAAGAAGCTGTTTTAAAATGGCAAGTGTCTTTTTGTCGTTTGGAAACAGCCACCGCAGCAATGCAATCGCGATGGCAAAGGTCGCTATCTTCTCAGGCGAAACCGGAAGCCATAGGAAAGCAAGATAAGCGCTTGCCACCGCCATCATCCATCCGATTTCGTAATAAGTGCCGATCCCCAGCATAATATATGACCATCCGTTCGTGATCAGCCATGCAATGCCAAGGCACAGTAAAAAACGTGGATTCAATAAAAATCCGATCGTCTTTTTAAATTTTTCTTTGGTTTTCACAGTTTTTTTATCTTTTGTTTCCATCACGCTTCCTAAAACGCCGCCAACGGCGGCATAGACAATGAGTGCAAAGAACCGTTACATATATTGGTATTTCTTCCTCTTTGCAAACAGGAATATCATTGAGATAACAAAGGCAAAAATCTCCGCCGTCACGTCCGCAAGCCAGATCCCGTCAATCTTGAACAGGATCGGCAGGATCAGGATCGCCGCCATCTTGAAAATAAAAGTTCGCAGGAAGGAAATCGCCGCCGACACGCCGCCGTCATTGAGCGCGGTAAAGAAGGACGAGGCAAAAATATTGAATCCCACGATGATAAAGGATATCGTGGAGATCTGCAGCGCCCGCACCGTCATGTCAAACAGCGCCGGGTTATAGCCCACGAAAAGCTTTGCCAGCGGGACGGCGAGGAGCTGTGCCGCCACCACCATCGCCGCGCCGGTCACATACATAAGGATGTTGCTCTTTTTCAGCAGGTTCTTCAGTTCCCCGTGGTTTCCCGCGCCATAATGGTAACTGATCACAGGCGCGCATCCCATGGAATATCCGATAAAAATCGCGGCAAAAACAAATTGTACATACATAAGCACTCCGTAAGAGGCAACCCCATTCTCCCCCGCATATTTTAGAAGCTGAAAATTATATAAAATGCCTATCACCGCGGAGGTGGAGTTGGATACCATTTCGGAGGAACCGTTGGCGCAGGCTTTCAGAATCGGTTTCATTTCCAGTTTTGTCTTTACCAATTGCAAAAGGCTGCTGTTCGGGCGCAGGAAGTATATAAGCGGTATCACCGCCCCCACGCACTGGCTCAAGCCTGTGGCAAGAGCGGCGCCTGTCACGCCCCATCTGAATACAGCTATGAACAAAGCGTCCAGCGCCATGTTAGCCACACCCGCCGCAACGGTAGCCCACAGACCAAGCTTTGGTTTTTCCGCCGCGATCAGAAAACTCTGGAACGCATACTGCAGCATAAAGGAAACAGTAAAGCCCATTGTGACGGAACCATACAGGACACAGTAGGGCAGCATTCCTTCCGTCGCGCCAAGCAGAAGCGAAACAGGTTTCATGATAGCAAGCCCCATAGCAGTAAGGGCAATGCCCACAATAACCGATACCCATATCATCATGGTAAAATAACGGTCTGCCTGTTCTTTTTTCTGCTCCCCCAATATTCTGGCGACCAGGGCGCTGCCGCCGCTTCCCAGCATAAATCCCACGCCGCCCAGTATGGTATTAAGGGGCATGATCAGGTTGATCGCGGCAAAGGCGGTGTCGCCCACAAAATTGGAGACAAACAGGCCGTCCACAACGCCGTAAATGGAAGTAAATACCATCATCACGATAGAAGGCATGACAAAACGCAGGAGGCGCTTATAATTAAAATGGTCAGATAACTGGATCTTCATTTCTTTTCCCTTTCAAAATACTGTTTTGCAAGCATGGCAAACGGAGGGACAATTTCAGAAATTTCGACGCCTGTCGTATTCACGCACAATTCGTATGCCCGTCTGTCTCCCCAGCAATAATTGGAAAGAAGAACATGGCTTGCAGAACGGGATTTGTCGATTACTTTCATACGCCGCTCCATCTCATATTCGCACATTTTTTCATCACTTGTGGCTCTCTGTCTGCAGCGTTCCATCTTCGCTTCTATATCAGCATATACAAAAATACGATAGGGCTGCATACTATGCAGGATAATGTCAGCATTTCTCCCTACCATGACAGCATCTCCTTTTTCAGCAAGCAGACGGATCACCTTATGTTGTTCCGCCAAAATCCCTGCCGTCTGATTTTGGGCATACACCTGTACTGTTAAACTGCGCCTAAAGGTATAAGGGTAGTTTATGGTAAACCCCCTGTCCAGGATCTGCTCAATATAATGCTCATCCATTTCAAGATTTTCCGCAATTTTGCTGATAATCTCCTTGTCGTAGTAAGCGAACCCAAGTTCATCCGCCAGTCGCTTTCCAAGCTCTCTGCCGCCGCTCCCAAACTCGCGGCTTATCGTCACAATTTTCATAAATATGAGTCTCCTTTGACCTTTCTGCTCTTTGCGGTATTTGGATCAATCTACCGAAAGAGGGTGCTTTTTCTCGTATTCCTCCTGCATGAACTGGTTGACCTTGCGAAAAACGGAAATAAAAAGTTCCCTTTCTTCCCCTGAAATTCTGGAAAAAGCTGTCTGCTCGATTTCCTGTGTTTCCCCCATTACTTTTTCGCAGAACTGCTTTCCGGTTTCCGTAAGCACAATGCGCTTTCTGTTGCGTGTGTTCGGGATCACCTCCAATGTGATCCACTCTTTTTTCAACATCGCGGCAATGGAAGTATTGACCGTCTGCTTGGAATATGACCAGCTATTGCACAGATCCACTTGTGAAACAGGTTCGTCATAATTGTACAGTATATACAATATCCAGTATATGCTGTCGGTAAGGCCATATCTCTGTGCGATGTTATGATAGATTTCATCACTTTCATTGCAAAGTTGGTTAATCTCGATGATCTGTTTTTTTAAAGTGTTCATATAGTGTTCCTTTCCTATGATCAAAGAATAAGTATCTGTTTTCGGACTTATTATATAATAGTCCGAAAACGGATACTTGTCAAT
>JAMPHU010000062.1 GCA_023663225.1 Candidatus Gastranaerophilales bacterium | reverse complement strand
TATTGCTGAAACCTCAAAGGGTAATCCTTATAACAGCTTGACTAAGGATTTGTCAGTCATCTTTTTACAATTGCAAAAAGAGATAAGATTTGCTCGTCTTAAGTATAGCACACCAGCAAAGTCATCGCAATAAACACTAACCATATTCTTAAAACAGCTTTCAAAAACTCAGTACATGAAACTTACACTACTCTTGCTATTCTGAACGTATTTGTGGAACTGCTGACAAACGCAACAATTCCACAAAACATACAAATTTCCCGCTATCTGTTCCTACTCCTCTTCCGACTGCTTTATTTCCGCAGGCTTCCCCACCATATACTCCTCCACCGCCGGGTCCACAATCCCGCTCGTCCTTCTCCACTCCTTCGTCCCTTCCACTTTCTCCGCCGCCTGAGTATGTTTTGCCAGAAACCTGGTCAAGGCATACACATCGATCCAGATCTCGTTGTCGCTCTCCTTCTGGGACTCGTCAAAAATCAGCTCCAGCCCCCAGTGCAGATGCGTGACTTCTATATTGTTGACATTCTCCGTAGTGCTGTAGCCGGTATGCCCCATGTACCCGATCACATCCCCCGCCGTCACCACGCTGCCCTCCGCCAATCCTTCGGCATAAGGGTAATTCTGCCTCAAATGGGCATAGTAATAATAGCGATGCCCGTCAAAGCTGCGGATCCCGATCCTCCAGCCGCCGTACTGGTTCCAGCCGAGAGCTTCCACCACGCCGGACTCAATCGCCATGATGGGGGTTCCCACCAACCCCATCATATCGTGCCCCAAATGTTTTCTATTATATCCATAGCTCCGCCCTGCTCCAAAGTCATCATAATGCGTGTAGTCAAAACCTCTCGCCAGCGGAAAATAGCCTTTCAATCCATACCGTTCCTCATAGGCGACCTGCCCGTCCGCATCCGCATACTCCTCTTGGTACTCTCCCACCAAGCCGCCCAAAGCGGCAGTATACGCTTCCTTATAATAAGGGTAATATTGAAGCTGCTGTGTCAGTTCCTCTATGGTGGTCTCGCCGCTGCATATCTCTTTTGCGGCATTGTCTATTCTGGTGAGTGCATCCTTCTCAAAAATGCCCCCTGTCCTCGCAGCCGCATAAGCCAACAGTTCGATCCAGTTCAGCTCGATATCACTTCCATGGGTCTCCACATCCCACTCATAAGCTTTACACAACGCTTCATAAGATACCTTAAAGTCAACCCATTTTATGTAATCTTTCTTTGCGCCCGCACTATCCTCCGCTGTTTCTATGATAAGCGTATCGTTTCCCATAGGCCGGTCTGCTGTCCCGTCTGTCAACATACTCCGGGTCTGCCCAGAGATAATATATGTCATCATCAGGATCCCCAACAATTCTGCGGCGATTAATTTCCGAACTTTCCGTAAATAGGGAGTATTGTGATATGCCATGTACGAAATACCTCAATCTGTGAAAACCCTCCCTACAATATATGAAAGAACAAGAATTCTTATGAAAATCGCTGCACCGTAGGCTGGCCCACGCAAACAAAAGAAGCTGCTGCATGATAGCTAATGCAACAGCCCCTTTTTAGTGTTCCATCCCATCTCCAGCGATCATTCTTCCGGTTCGATCAAACCATAAGTGTCGCCCTTTCTCTTGTATACCACATTGACCTGCCCTGTCTCCGCATTGTTGAACACAAAGAAATTGTGCCCCAACAACTCCATTTGAATACAGGCATCCTCAGGGTACATCGGCTTGATGTCAAACCTTTTAGTCCGAACAATCTTGATCTCCTCCTCGTCCATGTAATCATTTTCTACATAAGACTGCGTGAAAGCCCCTGAAGCCTGCTGCCTGTCAATAATCTTGGTCTTATATTTCTTCAGTTGTCTCTCGATGATCTCCTCCACCAGATCGATGGAAACATACATATCATTGCTGACCTGCTCCGAACGGATAATACTCCCCTTCACAGGGATCGTGACCTCAATCTTCTGGCGCTCCTTTTCGACGCTGAGCGTCACATGTACTTCTGTATCGGGATTGAAATACTTGTCCAGCTTTCCAATCTTCTCCTCCACCGCTGCTCTTAATCCCGGGGTTACTTCGATGTTCCTGCCCACGATAATAAATTTCATGCCATCATCCCTTTCCGCGATTTATTGTATAAACATCGTACCATATTCACGTCCTTTTTGCAACAATTTAACTTGTCATTTGTGTCCTTTCGAAAATCACTTTTATCAGTTTTGCACAAAACATTCGTTCTGATATCATATGTAATTTTATTCTGATTTTATGCCAAAAAGTCGTGGATAATGTGTATAACTTCGAGGATAAGTACCTGTTATACCTTTTTATCGCCTTTCAACCCGTGGATAAATCGTCTGTTTCACAGTGTCAAACGCCTCCCTGTTGCCCTTCTATTTCTCTTTTTTGTGCAATATGGATAAAAAGGTCTCAAAAGACATTTTGGGCGCCTCAGACAATAGTCCGACAACTCCACAAATTACACGTACAGACAAAAAAGAAGCTGTCGCATAACAGCTATTTGAGCCAATCAGCTATTATACGTCAGCTTCTTTATTCACATCCTTATAAAACTTAGAAGATTCTCCGCACCGCCAATACCTTTCTGTAATTTGCACTCGATACAATGATGCCGGTTCTCGCATTGGATGCATGCACGATCTGGTTATTGCCGATGTAGATACCCACATGGCCGGAGTAGCACACAATATCTCCAGGCTGCGCATTGGTCAGACCACCTTCTACCGCAGCTCCCTGGCTTCTGTCAGAAGCAGAGGAGTGTGGCAGGCTCACACCAAAGTTGGCGTACACGCTCATGACGAAACCGGAGCAGTCCGTACCGTTGGTCAGACTGGAACCGCCGTACACATAGGGGTTGCCTACAAACTGTAGACCATATTCCGCAACCGCCTTGCCCATCTCACTGCCTTCGCCGGACACAGCGGCAGGTGTGGCAGTCGCTGTGGTAGTAGAAGGAGCTGGATTATTCTGAGAAGCTGCCGCTGCTGCCGCTGCGCGAGCTTGTCTCCTGGCCTCTTCCTCCTTGGCGAGACGCTTCGCCTCTTCCTCCTTGGACTCTGCCTGCACAAACTCAGTGTGCAGAGAGACAAAATCCTTGGACACCCAACCGTAGCCTTCCTCTGTGTCAACCTGAACCCAGCCTTCCACTTCATCCAAGACTACCAGATCGTCAGCCAAAGGCACCTGATAGATAATAGAAGCATCCAGACTCGGCTCTTTGCGTACATTCAATGTAGTGGTCGTGACAGTGGCGATCCTAGTCCCGACTTCTCTCGCCAGTTCCACGGCATCCTCACCGGTCACGCAGAACTCGCCCTTCACATAGCCGGTAACAGAACCTGACTGAATCTGATACCAGCCGTTCTCCTCGGCAATGAAAGTCCCGACGGAATCATCATACAGCTTACCGATGATCTCACCCTCCTCGCTGGGCATGTTCCTGACATTCACATAATTGGTCACCTGTGCGATCACAAGGTTGCGGAAAATATCTTCCTCGGTAGGTTCTGTGCTGACAAGCGCAGCAGCCAGCTCCTCCATCGGAATATCCGATCTCTTTACAATCGATTCTATCTGCAGACGGGTATTCTGAGCCGTCGTCACAGCCTCTAAATTGTTCCCCCTGGCAAGCGTGAGGTCAAAACCGCCGCTGGGCAATACGGATGCGGAAGACGCCGCATTTACAGTAAGATTCAATCCCGAAAAAGTAATGGCAGCCGCTAACGCACAAGCCGTAATCTTTACAGAATTATGAACCATAATATCCTCCTTGCTTTTTATACTCTAGTATCTTAACTTTGTCTCACATTTATCGGGTTATTTATTACAAATTTGTTACATCTCTTAACAAATATAACACTAAATTCCTATTTTGTCAACAGCCGGGTTAAATTGGAAAATCTTCCTCTCCAATCACAAAAGCATGATGAAAAATCCCTTATTTCCGCCTTTTTCTCACTATATATAATATGAAAAACAAAGAAAAGAGGGCCCCTCCGAAAGGGTTCCCTCTTAAAAATTTTTTCTTATTTTTTAAAAAAATCTTAAAAATTCTTCCGCGCTGACCGCGGCGTTGGCTCCGTCCGCCACAGCGGTAACGATCTGCCGCAGAGGTTTCTTTCGCACATCCCCCGCGGCGTATATCCCCGCAGCACTTGTGGCACAATCCTCTCCCGCCAGAATATATCCACCCGCATCACATTCCACTAGTTCGCGCAACAGATCAGTGTTGGGACAGATACCCACCGCGATAAAGACGCCGTCCACCGAAAGCACACGCTCCCCACCGCTCTTCTCATCTCGCAGCAGCAGTGAATCCACCCTGTCCTCACCCTCTATCCTTTGCACGGTATGGCTGTAGAGGATTTCCACATTAGGCAGCTCTTTCAACCTCTCCTGTAAGATTTTCGCTCCCCGCAGTTCATCCCGTCTGTGGATCAGGTATACCTTTTCGCTGGTGCGGGCCAGATAGATCGCATCCTCCAACGCCACATCTCCGCCGCCAACCACCGCCACCGTGCGTCCTTTATAAAAAGCGCCGTCGCAGGTGGCACAGTAGGATACGCCTCCGCCGGCCAGCTCCATCTCGCCGGGCACGTCCAGATGCCTGTGCCAGGCTCCGGTAGCCAGTATGACTGTTCTGGTCTCCAAAGTATCCTGCTTGGTGAGCACTCGTATGCAGTCCGCATCCGGCGCGATCGACCGCACCTGCGCCTCGCGGAATGTCACACCGAGCGCATCCGCATGAGCCTTGAACGCCATGCCCAGATCAAAGCCGTTCCAAGCGGGCATGCCCAGATAGTTGTCCACCTCATACGTGTTGAGCACCTGCCCTCCACTCATTGGATTTTGCTCCAACACCAGCAGATTTAACCCCGCGCGTTTCCCGTACACGGCTGCAGACAATCCGGCAGGCCCGGAACCGATGATAATCAAATCATACATTTTAACGCCTCTCTCATTTTCTTTTTTTCTTTATCAGGCGTCTATACTATAATTGGGTGCTTCTTTGGTGATCTGGATATCGTGGGGATGACTTTCCTTCAAAGCCGCCGCAGATATCTTGATGAATCTTCCGTTCTCCTTCAACTCCTGGATCGTAGCAGTTCCACAGTAACCCATTCCGGAGCGCAGACCTCCCATCAACTGGAATATCGTATCCTCCACGCTTCCCTTGTAGGCCACACGTCCTTCTACCCCTTCCGGCACAAGCTTGCGCGCGTTCTCCTGGAAATAGCGGTCCTTGCTGCCGTTCTCCATCGCCGCAATGGATCCCATGCCGCGGTAAACCTTGTATTTTCTGCCCTGAAACAATTCCGTCTCACCCGGACTCTCCTCACAGCCTGCAAACATACTTCCCATCATACAGACACTGCCGCCCGCCGCAATGGCCTTGGTGATATCTCCGGAATACTTGATCCCGCCGTCGGCAATAATGGGGACACCATATTCTTTGGCAACATCGTAGCAATCCATAACAGCCGTAATTTGCGGAACGCCGATTCCTGCCACCACGCGGGTGGTGCAGATGGAGCCGGGCCCGATGCCGACCTTGACCGCATCCGCGCCGCACTCTATCAGATCTTTCGCCGCGGATCCGGTGGCCACATTGCCGGCGATCACCTGTAGGTCGGGATATTTCTCCTTGATCATCTTCAGACAATTCAACACATTCTGGGAATGACCATGGGCGGAATCCAACACCACCACATCCACCTTTGCGTCCACCAGTGCGGCGACGCGATCCAGCACATTGGCTGTGATCCCCACGCCCGCGCCGCAGAGCAGTCTGCCCTGGGAGTCCTTGGCGGAAAGGGGATACTTGATCGTCTTTTCGATATCTTTGATTGTGATCAAACCTTTCAGATTAAAATCCGCATCTACAATAGGAAGTTTCTCTTTTCGAGCCTTAGCCAAAATCTGCTTGGCCTCGTCCAAAGTGATCCCCTCTCTGGCCGTGATCAGGCCCTCGCTGGTCATGGACTCTTTGATCTTCTTCGTAAAATCTGTCTCAAACTTCAAGTCGCGGTTGGTGATGATACCCACTAGCTTGCGTCCCTCTGTGACAGGCACGCCGGAGATACGGAATTTCGCCATCAGCGCGTCGGCGTCTCCCAGCGTGTGTTCCGGAGTGAGAGAAAAGGGATCCGTGATGACGCCGTTCTCAGAGCGCTTGACTTTGTCAACCTCTTCCGCCTGCGCTTCAATTGACATGTTCTTGTGAATAATGCCTATGCCGCCCTGTCTCGCCATGGCGATCGCCATGCGGTGTTCTGTGACAGTGTCCATTCCCGCGCTCATCATGGGAATCTGCAGCTTGATCTTTTTGGTCAGCCAAGTGCTCAGATCCACTTGATTGGGAATCACCTGGGAATACCCAGGAATCAGCAGCACATCGTCAAAAGTAATGCCTTCGCCCATAATCTGTCCCATTTTCTTTCCTCCTGTCTTTATCGTGTTGTTATGGTTCCCTTTGGTTTCACAAGAGTGTAGCAGAATTTCTCCGCACTGTCAACACACTTTTTTGAAAATCAATCGGTAAAAACTTTGCGCGGAGCCGCATTCTTCAACGCCTTCAAAAGATCCTCCGAGGGACTGAACAAAACTTTCTCTCCGCCCTCATAAAACATGGCATAGCGCAAGTCCGGCTGCAGCTCCTCACCGATACTGTAGTCCCGCACCTTCACATTTCGATTGCGATAATTGTCCAGATGATAAGAACGAACCGGCGCAAAGATCTCCATGCGATCCAAAGAATAGGTCGCCACTCTCTTGCGCTTGGACTTGGCCATAACCTTGTCCACCGCGATCTCCTTGTCCAAATAGAGATATTCATACTCCAGATCCGTGTACAGATTGACAAAATAAGCTCCCACGCCCGCGGCCACCGCAAGCACGAAGCTCACCAATCCGAACAACACTGTCGCCATGCCAAACAAAATCGTCAGCACGATCAAAAGCACCTTCAAAACCTTGCCCACTCCTGAAGCTTTCGCCTTCACCAGACATTCCACGTAAGTATCACTCATAATTTTCCTGCCTCTCTCCCGATTATCCTATTGATTGGTTGATATCTTATATGATATAACATCTCCTGCCAAGTTGCAAGCGAACTTCTCTTTTTTGGCCTTTATCCTTTTTTTAGAATCAAATTAGAATACATTCATTGACTTTGCGAATAGAAACTTATAATATAGATAGAAAAGCACCATAATATACTGTGAAGATACAGCGAAAGGCAAGGTGACTCTATGGCGGTAATGGACGAGTTTAAAGAGGAGAGGGCATCGATCAAAAACGGCTCCTTGAAGCAAAAGCTTTCCTATTTCTGGGATTATTACAAATGGCATACGATCGGCGTTATCGCGGTCATATGCTTTGTCGGCTCCCTTGTTTACGACATAGCGACCCACAAGGACGACGCATTTTATGCCGCCGTGTTAAACAGCGCCGGCTATGCCGATAACGACAGCTTTTCTTCCGAATTTATGGAGTATGCGGGAATTGACCCGCACACCAAAAAAGTCACTTTCGACACCTCCTTGCAGATCAGTTTCACCACCATAGACGACTATACCATGGGATCGATAGAAAAGCTCTCCGCTTATCTGGCCGCCGCACAGTTGGATGTGATCATTGCCGGAGACGAGATCTTTGCGCATTACGCCAACGAGGAGACCTTCTTAGACCTCCGCAATATACTGACGCCGGAACAGATCGCCGCCTATGAACCCTATTTTTATTATGTGGACGCTCCCGTGGTGGCACAGGTCATGGAGGCCGCGCGCAATATGGATACCTCCAGCGTAAAACTTCCCGACCCTTCCAGACCGGATCTCATGGAAGATCCGATTCCGGTGGGTATCTACATTGACCACATCGACCGCTTCTCTTCCAGCTATTATGTGTCCGACGGTGACCGGACTGCGATGGGATTTTTGCTCAACTCTCAACACTTAGACACCGCTCTGACCTTTTTAGAGTATTTATTTGAGGCTGCCGCATGATCATTACTGCCGTTCCGTACACCATATTTTGTGACTAGCCACCGCTTCGGAACAAAATATGGCGTATGGAACGGCCGATTGCTATCATGGACAGCCTCTATCTTATCTTTTACACATCCTTTTTTACAAAAGTCAATCTATTTCTACCTTCTACATATTGATATTCCACCCGATCCATCCTCTTTTTGACCAGATAGATCCCCAATCCGCCTTCCTTGCGTTCCTCCAGCCTCTTTGTCACGTCCGGGTCGGGTCTTTGCAGTGGGTTGTAGGGAATACCGTCATCCTCAAAGTACAAGACCGCCTCCTTCTCTCCTGTCACTTTACAGCCCACCGTCACTTCCGTAGCGCCGCTGTAGTAACAGATATTGGAGTAGATCTCATCCACGGCCAGCCTCACTCTCGTAAGTGTCTTTTGAGAAAAATCCACCTCTTTCAGGCAGGTTTCCACCCATTCGTTGATCTGGCCGATCTGCGCCATGTCCGGCGTCCCGTTCTTGATCCGCCATCCATCCCCCAGATAGCGGACGATCAACATGGTGATATCGTCAAACTGTTCCGCCTTCCCCTGGAAATTCTTAAGACCCTCCCATACTGCCTCCGCCAACTGCCTCGGTTCCTTTTCCACATGTCTGTTCAACAGCCGCTCCAACCGCTCCTCCCCGTAGAGATTTCCCTTTTCGTCGTTGGCCTCTGTCACACCGTCCGTATAGAGGAAGATCGTGTCTCCCGGATGAAGGCGAACGGTCTTTTTTTGATATTTTCCGCCCTCCATGCCTGCCAGGACAAAACCGCTGCGCTCCGTCATATAGGAAAAACCGTCCTCTCCATGCTTTAAGAGCGGATAATTGTGCCCTGCGCTCACATAGGTGAGGATACCGGAAGTCAGATTTAACACGCCCACCCAGGCTGTGACAAACATATCGTTTTTGTTGCTGACACAGAGCTTATCGTTGACCTCCGCCACAGCTATGTCGAGATCTTTCGCCCCTGAGACACAGCTTCGCAGCAGCGTCTTGGCGATCACCATAAACAAAGAGGCGGGAACTCCCTTTCCCGACACATCCGCCGCCAAAAAGACCAACTGGTCTTCCCCCGCCAGAAAGAAGTCATAAAAATCTCCTCCCACTTCCTTGGCCGGCGTCATACCGGCATGAATCACAAAGTCCTTGCGGTCGGCAAAACTGTGCGTGGAGTCCGGCAGCATGTCCGCCTGGATCTGAGAGGCCAATCCCAGCTCTGTGCGGATGCGCTCCCGCTCCGCAGTGACGGCGGCAAGATTTCCGATATACGCGCGCAGTTGCGCCGTCATATCGTTAAAAGCATTTCCCAAATCTTCCACCTCATCCCCGGAGACGATCTGTATCTTGTGATCCAGATTGCCCCCATCGATCCCCGCCACCTCTTTTGTCAGTCTGAGAATCGGGGAAGTCAGTCCCGCTGCAAACAAAATACTGATAATACTGATAACGATTGCAGCCGACAACACGATGGCAATATAGATCACCTGCGTTCTGCGGATGGACGCCTCCTGCTGCCTGGCTACCGTCTCCGTCAGTGCCAAGATCTCTCTCTGGCTCTCCTTGGCCGGAGACACGACCTCCGCCACATCCATGACCGTCACAAAGCTCCATCCAAGTCCTTCTAAAGGCGCGTAGGCGAGATAGACCTCTCTGCCATCCACGGATATCTTGCAAAGACCGCTGCCGCCGGACACCATATCCTCCGCCGCTTCCGCCAACTGTCTGTTCACTCCCTGCCGCAGATCGGTATTTTCCTCCGCGCTCGCTGCAGTCTCCCCGCTGTCTGCACCGGAGACCATGATCTGTCCGTTGCCATTGACCAAAAAGGCGTAGCCATGCTCACCGATCACCGTATTCAACACCGCCTCATTCACTGTGTGCAGATAAGAGCCGACCCCGGCCACAGCCACAATCTCATCATTCACATAGACAGGCTGCGCACAGACGATACAGTCTCCGCCTTCATGGATATCCGCGATCACATCCGAGTACACGATCTCCCCCGGGGCAGCCTGACTGGCCCGCTGATACCACTGTCTGGTATCCGCCTCATAATAATCCGGCAGATCGTCGCTCTGCGTGTATTTGCTATAGGCGATATAGTCCGCCTGGATCATCCACCCGCTCCTGGTGGCGATGTAAGTGGAGGACACCATATCGTTTCCGGCGTTATATTGCACCAAGAGATCCTGAATGTTCCCCAACTTGAGCAGTTCCGCCCGCTGCTGCGGCGAGGGAAGGAGCAGCCTTTCAGACCACAAAAGCTGCGCCGCCAAGTCCTCGCTTCCCTGCTGTGGCAGAGGCACTTCCCTGTCAGGATAATTTTCCGGATGCGTGTAGATCTCCTCCGCCATGGCCGCGATCCCATGCACATAGGATACCACCTCATCAAACTTTGTCTCAATGTAAGCCGCCTTCTCCACCGTGATATTCTGCAGATGTTCCTGCGCCATGATTTCCAGCGCTTCCTCCGCATCCTCCGCCGCCGTCTGTCCCAATTTATTGCTTAATTCAGCGGAGGTGTTCCTCATAGCGTAAAGGTTCCACATGCTGAACGCCCCGATCAAAGACATCGCCACAAACAGCGTGGCGAAAAACAGCGTAGTGATCTTACGCCGTATACTTCTTTTTCTTTTCATGCGTCTCTCCCTCCTCGTGCCTCATACTCTCTTTTAATGTAGCCGCGCAGTTGTGCAAACTCCTCGCTCAGCACATAATCCTCAAAATAGATCCGCACCTGCCCCGCATGGTGCAGAACCATATATTCCGCTTTCCCGCAGAGCGGTTTCAAGCCGGTGAAAAAATAACCCCTCTTCACAAGCTCTCTGTACGCCCACACGGCATATCTGTCGCTGCAATTCAAAAAAACCGATGCCGTCTGTCTGCCCGCAAACGGAAACAGATCATGCAGCTTTTCAATCTGTGCGGGCAGATCCCACCCCACTGTCCGAATATATATTTCCAGACTTTGCTGGGTAAGATCCTCCACATGGAAGATCCTGCCCACGGCAGGAATGTCCGCGTCCGGCTCCTCCGGGGCATTTCCTATGCGATACATCACCCCCAGACTGTCATAGATCCTACATCCGAAAAGTCTGTGTTCCTCGGGCAGATAGACGGTTCCCGCATCCCGCTTTCCCACGGCCCGTATCTGTATGCCTTGGGAATGTTTGTCATTCCTGTCATAGGGATAGGAATGGCTGATCTGAGCCATATCAAACACGTTCAGCACAAAGCCGGTCGCCCGAAGTCCCAGCCGATAGAGAAGCCGCTGCGTGGTGTTGTGAAACAGCACCGGCAGACAGTAGGCCGCGGTATAATTTCGGGAGAGCAATATCTCCATGCCGTATTCAAAGAAAGGCATGGCAAGACCGTATCCCCGATACTTTTTCAGGAATATCTGAGAGGCGATCTCGCACATACTTTCCGCAGGATAAAATTCCTTTAAGATCATCATTCCCGCGATCTCCCCCTCATCGGTCTCCGCCACCAAAAACGTGATATTACCGCTATCCGCTTCATCCCGCAGATACGCCCACTGGTAAAAACCTCTCTTAAAATAGGTATCCCCATATTCGTCGCGGATGCAGGCGATCATGCCCGCTTCATCCCCCTCTTGATATTCCCGCAGCGTCACAGACAGGCTGTTCCCCCATTTATTCCTGAGAAACAGCGGACACTCTCTCGGCAGAGGCCGTTTTGTCACGCCGCTCATCGGATGTCCAGGATCTCATTGAAACCGGTGATCTCAAACACATCCATGATATCCTCCCCCACATGACAGACGATCAGACTCCCCTGTTTTGCCGTCATCTTCTTGGACGCGGCCAAAAGTACCCTGAGTCCGGCAGATGACACATACGCAAGCTGCTCCATATCGATCACCACTTCCTCTATGCCTTCCAGCTCATTGTCCACTACCTTTTGCAGCTCGGGTGCGGTAGTGGTCTCCAGCCTGCCCGACAATTTCAGGACAAGGCTTCTTTCCTTCTTTTCTGACTCTATTTTCATCCTCGTTTTTCCCTCCCGCTTTTTTCACCTGCTCATTCTTCCCAGGCAGGTTTTCTCTCAAAGCCAATATGATAAGTGACCCGCTCCATGGTCAATTCGTGTTCCCCCAGCATATATCGCCCGATCGTGATGTCCTTCCCCAAGATAACCCCTTTCGGATAGTCGGTGAGACACCGGTTCAAAAGTGCAACCTGTTCCTCCCTGGCCTGATCCGAAAGGGGATTATTGGGATTGACGCTTCCGATGGCGACCATTTTCACATAATGGATATCAGCCAGGGTCGTCTTCTCCCTCTTGTCCATACCCGAATCTCCTAACTCGTCGCCGCCTCTGTATTCACGCCGGAGACTGCCGCGCTGTACTCGGCTTTCTTGTCGAACAATTCCTTCTCGATCCCTGTCACAGCGTTCTGCGCTGCCACAGCGCTGTTCTGTGCCTGACGGATCGCCGCATAGTGCTGTTCGCCGCTCTCGTACTTCTTTGCATCCTGATCTTTCCACGCGAGCAGCGCAAACAGTTCGGATACCTCCGCCAGATTGGACTCGCCGCTGTCAGCGATCATCTTGACCACACTGGCTGCCTGGTTCTGCATATCGTTCCAGCTCTGCCCCACAGTCGATGCCTTGCCGCCATACTCCTCCGCCTTTTTGTTGTCTTCCTCGTTGCTCTTGTCCAGCGTGTTCATCAGACGCGTCATTTCCGCCGCGTACACATTCTGCTGTGCGGATGCAAAGCGCTTTAACTGTGCCACTTTATCCTCCAAATTACTCTGGGCGGCCGACAGCCTGGTCTCAATCTGCGCGACTTCCTGGCGCAGTCTCTTCAATCTCTCCGCCTTCGCTCTGGACGCCTCCGACAGACTCTGCCCGTTGGCATCCTTGATGGTGGAACCCACCAGGGACGGGGCCACATTGGCCGCCATCATATCGAGCACTCTCGCTAACCCCTCGGGCGTTCCATGATTGGTCGCTCTCACATCCACATGATACTTTGCGGAATTGTCAGTGCTTCTGGTGTTGCTCTGGTGCGCGCTGACACTCCCGCTGATACTGACCTTCACAATGCCGAAGTTCATAGAGCCGGAAAGACTTGCACTCATATCCATGCCGCTCTCCGATCTCTCGCTCTGTTTTACCTCCATGTCAAAGAGGATATTCACCTCGTCGATCTGGAGATTGGGAATCGGCACAATGGCCAGCATAGGCACCGCCACTTTCATCTCATCCAGATTGGTGGTGCCGTCCTCGTTCACGCTGCGTTTCTGATAGCCAAACGCCACCGTGCGCAGCGCCCCCTTATTGTCGAATCCCACCCTGTTTATGAAATCCGCCGTGGTGTTGGCAAGCTGGGTGCTCGCCTTTGCCGCTGCCGACAGGGGGCCGCCGATCAACTGTTCCATGTTCAGTCCCGCAAATTGTTCTCCTATTGCCATACTTACTACCTTCCTTTCTTTTTTACAATCTGTTTTACCATATCCAAAAGCTTCTGCCATGCCGCAAAACGCTTTCGCTTTTCCGGTTCTTCTTTCTGCTCACAGGACAAAATCTCGATACGCTCGACCCAAAGGATCCTCTGAGACAAAAAAGTCTCTTCTTCACACAGCAGACGGAAATTGAGTGTCGGGATCAGATGATGCAGATACGCTTCCAACAGCTCGTCCGTTACGGGTTTTACAGCTTCTCCGCGTTTGTTTTTCCTACTCGTAATCCTTTTCCAACCCATACTTGATCTCCATATTCATGATCTGTTCCTGATACTCCATAATGCGGTTGACCACATTGGACTTGGCCATCAGGTACTTGTCCTTGTCAAACTCATACGTGTCATCGTCAAAGGCATCCTTGCTGATCTGATGGAGCCTCTCCTGCTCTGTGATCATATCCTCAATCTTCTGATGGAGCTGTTTCAGCCTGCTGATCTTTGCTTTCAGCTTCTTGGTCTCCTGCAGGACGCTCTTTTGCTCATCCGAGCCAAGGTCGCCGCTCACCGCCACCGGTCTGGTATCCAGCTTCTTGGCCACCTGGTTGGCGCTCAGCGCATCTGTCAGGCGCAGGATACCCTCCGTGGCAGGAATGGAAGATATCTGCAGTTTGTAGGACACCTTCGGCAAAAAGTCGCTGTCCCGCTGACAGGGAGAACAGATTCGGGCGTTGATCTTGGTCTCGCCGGTCTCTTCATTGTTGACTGCTTTCACCTCCGTGGAAAAACTGACTTCCGCCTTTTCCACGTTCAGATTGGTGACGGGGACAATGGACAACAGCGGCACCTGTACCTGCAGATTATCCACACTGTACCCTTCCTCCGCCTCCGGCCTGATCTGCTCATAGGCAATATTGATATTGTTGAGATGGACGATCTCCTCCTGCCCGTTTTGTTCCGCCGTCCCCATACTTTTGATGGCCTCCACGATCTCCGCTCTCAACTGGTGATTGGATTTGGCGAGCGCATGCAGGGGCGCATAGACCAGATCGTCCAGCAAGATGAAATCATTGTCCATGATCCCTCCGGTTTTTTTGCTCTCCTCCTCCGGCTCTGCCTGAGAATTTCCTGTTCTGTAAGGCATCCTGCTTCCTCCTTAGCTTACCTTTTATCGTCTGTTTATCAGCTCAAAAACAACGCTCTCTCTTCTTCCCGCCTTTTTGTCAGTCCCGGCAATACCTTGCCGCCGCCCTTGTTGTACAAGAGAAGCTTGTCCGCCACTGTGGCCGCATCTCTGCCCGCCACCAACTTTTGCAGACTTCCGTTTCCGCAGTTATAGCAAAAACTGGTCAGCGCATCAAACTGATTCTGATTCAACGGAAAACTGATCACTCCTTTTTGCACACAAGTGTTTACATGCCCGCTGTATTTCTTCAAATCTTCCCGCAAAAGCTGTTTGGCAGCTTCCTTAGAGGGAAGTGTCTGCCCCTGCTGTACGCCCGCCGTGTGACCGTATCCGATAGTCCACACCCCCGCGGGACATTTATACGCCTCCAGACGGCAGCCTTCATATTTGGCGATCAGCTCCACGCCTCGGTCAGAGACGGTCATCTCCCCTGCAGGAGGCGCCGCAGCCGCTTTGGGCGCTTCGGCTGCGGAGGGCGCAGATGCAGGCGCATTTTGAAGCTCGGCAACCTTGTCCGCCACGGATCTGCGAAAGTCATCCATGGAATATCCCATATTCAACTGCCGGAACAAATGATCCGGATCTCCGTGTCCGGACGCCACCCCTCTGTCATGCCCTTCCTTGTGACTGATGATCACGCCGCTCGCAAGCGGATCCAGACCATAGCGCACACAGAGAAACGCAAAAAGCTCCACCGCCGAACGCAGCGTCCTATTGATCATCTCTTTGGCTCTCGCTTCATCGCTGCAAGTAAAACTGGCTCCTCCCGTATACTTGATACAGGGAGGTTCGCACATCTCCACGCCGATGTGGGTGCTGTTGCCGCTCCCGCCGCAGTGCCATGCCTTGTAATCCCAGGGCAGCGTCTGATAGACCTCGCCGGTATTTGCGTCTATAAAGGCGTGCACACAGACCTTTGCCGAGGCGCTGTCAAACTGCTTGATAAACACCTCCGCCGACGGCTGGGGGCATCCCACGCTATGCAGCACCAGTCCTTTTACCTGGATCTTTTTCGCCGCGCTGTAGCATGGATTACTGGTTACGATTCGTTCCTTGATCTCCACTATTCTTCCTCTCTTTCTTTTTTCAGACGACATCTTTCGCCGCCCGCTTTATTTGATCCGCTGCAGCAGTATCAATCCTTTTTTTGTAAATTTCGCCTGACCTCACAGTATCGTTTTACCGGAACCGGAAGCACTTCTCCGTTGTCCAGCTCCACATAACATCTTCCTATCTTGAGAACACAGTTGCGGTTCACGATAAAGCTGCGATGTATTCTCACAAACTCCTCCGACAAAGTCTTCTCCGTATCCTGCAGACTTCCCACAGTCTGCACCTCCTGCTCCCCGCAATGCCACAGCACACGATTGTGTCCCGCCTCTATATAGCAGATCTGCGATTCATGCATACGAAACAGTCGCTCATTCACATCGCGCAGTTGATAAAATCGACCCTCATTCCCCCTGGAGATATGAATATGCACAATTCGGACTTCCGCCGGTGCGATATCAAGCGCCATGGTAATATTGAAACATTCTCTCTGTCTGGCTCTGCCCTTTTTTTGCGTCACGGTGGCGTATTGCCCTGCCATGATCACCGCTCTGCCACTCTTAAACAACATGCTGTATGTGCCGTGTATGATATCGCAGCCATCCTTCACCATCGGAATCGGAAGCGTCCCTGCTCTGCTCTCTATACTGTTTTTGTAGGAGACCGGGTAAACACACGCCATACACCCTTCATAGACGGGCAGTTGCTTTCCCTGATAAATAAATTCTACGATCCGCTGTGCGACTTTCACAAAATCATTGGTATCTTTCCCCATCTTTTCCCTCTTTCCCGTGTGTTCCCCTTTTATCATCCAAACGCTATCGCCGTTCTGTTCACACTATAGGAAAAAATGGGATATTCCGCAATCAATCCGGATGAAAAGCAAATGAAAAAGGGCCAAACGACTATCGCCGTTTGGCCCTCTTTGATACAGACAACGCTTGATCTGCCCAAATCAAGAATGGCTTCTCCTCACCGTAAGCGCCTCCCCCGTCTCCAGGAAAAAGCACTTGATCTCTTCACCCCCGTAAATCACCAACTTCCCCGCGATCTCGCGCATCCGGCTGTTCAGGCGGTGATACATTATATTGCGCTCCCATCGAATCCCACACAAATATTCCCGCTCTCTGTCGTTGAGACAGGCAAGCCGTTCCTCCAGCGCCTTGCGGTCATTCTTTTGCAGAGTTCCGAAAGGACACTCCAGATAAGCGCGCTCTTCTCCATTTTGTTCCAGGCTTTTCAAAAAGCGCGCGCTGACCTGATCCAGATGATCCGCCTCCAACAGTACCTCCCGCATATTCTGTGCTTCCACAGGCAGGGATGCCAACAGGATCCCTGTCTCTTTCATATATTGGCACACCGTCTTTTCCACGCGGTCTCTGGGGGTGGGAAACGCAAGCTTCGACATGATCCGGTCTACCGAGTAACCCAGATCCACCAGATGACGGATCGAACCGCCGCTAGCCACCTCAAACATAAAATCGGATAATGCCTGATTGAAATAATCGTTTCCTGTACCCATAACCGCAACCCTTTCTCCCGTTTTTGTTCCTCACACGTTGATCAGCGCATCGAAAGTCCCCGACATATTCAGTCTGCCATACCCCCACTCTCTGTTAGGATAATTGATATCGCTCTCCCTTGACGCCCCTCTGATAAAATAGTTCCGCACCTCTCGGCTCTCCGCATTTTCATCGTTGCCTTGCACCACCGCCCACTGCATAAACTGCGCCGCCGCGCCCGCAGTGATGGCCGCCGACAGACTGCTGCCTGTCTCCCTGCCATAGATGGTGGATACATTGACGCCGGGCGCCGCAAAATCGGGACGTACCGCTCCCGTTCTGGCATATCCTCTTCCCGACTCCGTGTAAAAGCTGTCATTTTCCGCATTGTAAGTGCTCACACTGATGATATCGGAAGCGGTGGAGGGTTCGGTCAGCGTGATATAGGGACTGGGAGAAAGAAAATACACTTGGGTGTTCAAAAATGCCGTGATGGGAAGCCAAAGATTAAAGTTCCCATTGTGTACCTCCCCCACACTAAAAATGCGGAACGTCCAGATTCCCTCCGTGGGATCCTGCACACGGAAACGGATCAACTGCTCCCCCGACGCAGGCTCTACCAGCGTACTGTCCACCGTGATGCGAGTGCGCTCATAGATAAAACTGTAAGTGATGCTCTGGCTGAGCGCCAGCCTGAGCGGCGAGATACTCTCCCCGCCAGGCGAACGAATACTCACATTAAACACATCCGGCACATTTCCCCACAGCTCCATGGTAAAACCGATAGACCCTGCCCCTACGCGGATCTCCACATCTTCTCTGCTCTCGCTGCCGTCCGTGCGCTCTTGTAACATTCCCTGAAAATGATGACCGGCGTTTCCCTCGTTGCCGCCGGTTACGACCACCACACGACTGCGCCGCACCGCCACAGCGCTGATATATCGGGCGAGAAACGAACTGCGGGAATGATCCCCCATATTGGTGCCCAAACCCAGACAGATCACCAGCGGCCGCCTGAATGTCCGTGCAAAAGACTCCGCATAGGCTACCGCCAACATAATATCATTCTCCTGATAGGCGGGCACATCCGGGGGCACGAGATAATACTCCCTCAGATACGGTTTACACTCCTTCAATTTGACGACCACCAATTCGGCGTCCGGCGCCGCCCCCAGATAACTGAGTCCGCTGTTGATCCTACTGCCTGCGGCCACTCCCGCCATAGCGCTGCCATGGCCGATCTCGTCTCTGGAAGGCACGATGGAGTAAGGATCCGATGACTGCAGCGCGCGATTGATATCCTCCCTGGTGTACTCTGTCCCGTACAAAAAACCTTCCGGAGGCGTGCCGTCCTGGATCGTCTGATCCCAGATCGCCAGGATCCGGCTTTCCCCATTTTCATCCAGAAAAGCTTCGTTTTGGTAGTTGATCCCCGTATCAATAAAACAGATCACACAACCTCTTCCGGTGAGATTCAACGGCTGCCTCTGCACCTGTGTGATCCCGCTGGCGATCAGACTGTTGGGATCAAATCCCGCCGCTACGCTGTTCCTCTGCATCAACCCGTACAGCTTGGGAATACTCTGGTAATCATAAAAATTACTCAAGGGATTGGGAATACTGATACGGTTGATGTAGACCACACTGTACAGATCTTCAATATCTGTGTAACAAAAGTCAACATAGTCTCCGTCCACCCCGATAATCGGATAATCTGTAATGGTATCGTAGTAGTCATTTGATAAAATCTTGTCCTTACAGTCCATATTGCCTCTTACACTGACAAAAAAGTCTCTATCATTCTATGACAGAAACTCTTTGTCTGTGCCTGCCTCTTCCAGAAGCAGTCTATAATCTTCCCGCGTAAAACGGTGGTAGACCGTGTGTCCCATCTCCTCCTTCACACAGTAATAATAAGGATCCATGGCAGGATCCTCAAAATGCAGCGCATAGTCGAAACCCATTCCCGTCGCCTGCTCCTCCAAAAACTGTTCACAGACATAACGCGGACTAAACTCCTCAAACAGTCCGCACAATTCCTCTCTGGAACAATGGTGATTCGATGCAAACAGTCGGATCAAGGCCGCCAGAAAGGGATGAGTCTCCACACAAAGATGGATGTACTCCACCCCCTGAGGCGAGATCCCCACCTCCACACGCTCTCCTCGCGATTCAAAGGTCAGTTCCCCCAGCACGCAATCCTCCTGAAAGCTTTGTTCCAGAGCCGCCGCCATCTCCCTGCCTGTGGCAATGTGGGTTCCGAGCAGCGCGTTTAAGGAGGACAGAGGATAATACAGGCGCATGGTCTCCTTCACATAACCAAGCTTCAACTGCGCTTCCTTGACCTGATCTATCATATTGACGAGCAATCGACCTGTATCCATATCCTCACCTTTACTTCTTCACACGCAGACAGCGGATCGCATTGAGCACCGCCAGCACCATCACTCCCACATCCGCAAATATAGCCATCCACATATTCGCAATGCCCGGCACTGCCAAGATCAGACATAAAAGCTTCACGCTGATGGCAAACACAATATTTTCATAGACAATGCGCAGACATTTGCGGGAAATGCGCATTGCCAGCGCGATCCGCTCAGGATTGTCGTCCATCAGCACGATATCCGCCGCCTCTATCGCCGCGTCGGAGCCAAGGGCACCCATGGCGATACCGATATCCGCGCGGGAAAGCACCGGCGCGTCATTGATGCCGTCTCCCACAAAGGCAAGCCGCTCCTTTTCCCCCTTCTTCTGCAGCAGCTCCTCCACACGTTCCACCTTATCTGCGGGCAGCAACTCGCTGTACACCTCATCCAATCCCAGCTCGGAGGCCACATGATCGGCCACAGCCTTGCTGTCTCCGGTGAGCATGACTGTCTGTTTGATCCCCGCAGCTTTCAGCGCAGCGATCGCAGATCCCGCCTGCTCCTTCACCACATCGGAGATCAGAATGTACCCACAGTACACGCCATCCTCCGCCACATGAACCACCGTGCCCACGCCGGTGGTTTCCTCATAGGGGATTCCCAAAGACCGCATCAGCTTCGCATTGCCTGCTGCCACCTTCGCATCTCCCAGACGTACGACCACGCCCTGTCCGCCGATCTCCTGCACATCCGTCACCTTAAGGTGATCTGCGACTTCACCACAGGCATCGCGCAGACTCTTGCTGATCGGGTGCGAGGAATAGCTCTCCGCACATGCCGCCTGATATAGCAAGCTCTTTTTGCGCTGTTCCTCCGTCAAGGGCTCCTCACTCTGCGTCAGATAGTTCTCGGAAGGATGTACCTCCGTCACCTGAAATACGCCTTTCGTCAGCGTACCGGTCTTGTCAAACACCACATATTTTGTCTGAGACAGGGCCTCTAAGTAGTTGGAACCCTTCACCAGAATCCCGTTGGCGCTGGCCGCACCGATTCCCCCAAAAAAGCTCAAAGGAATGGACACCACTAAAGCGCAGGGACAACTGGTGACGAGAAAGGTGAGCGCCCGAATGATCCACGTCTCCCAATTAGCCGGCTGCCCCATAAGCAAATTGACCACCGTCGGCAAAACCGCCACCGCCAGCGCGCTGGCACAGACTGCAGGCGTGTAATATCGGGCAAACTTGGTGATAAAATTCTCCGAGCGGGACTTTTTCATGCTGGAATTTTCCACCAGATCCAAAATCTTGGACACCGTAGACTCGCCGAACTCCTTTGTGGTTCGTATTTTCAAAAGTCCGGTGAGATTTACGCATCCGCTGATGATATCGGCGCCCACAGCCGCCTCCCTAGGCACGCTCTCACCGGTCAGGGCGCTGGTGTTCAAAGTGGAAGCTCCCTCTACCACCACGCCGTCGATCGGCACTTTCTCACCCGGCTGTACCACGATGACAGTCCCAATCTCCACATCGTCAGGATCAACCTGTTCTAAGTTACCCTCTTCATCCTCCACATTCGCATAATCGGGGCGAATATCCATCAGAGCGCTGATATTGCGCCTGCTCTTGCCGACAGCCACGCCCTGAAAGAGCTCGCCCACCTGGTAGAAAAGCATAACTGCTACGCCCTCGCTGTACTCTCCCAACAGGATCGCTCCCACCGTCGCTACGGCCATCAAAAAGTTTTCATCGAACACTTCCCCGTGGAAGATCCCTAACACCGCCTTGCGCAGAATATCATAACCGATCAGCGCGTATATGACAAGATAGGGCAGCAGCCTCCACAACCCCTCCACCGGCACAAACTGCAGCGCGATCAACAGCACGGTGGAGAGAATGATTCGCAACAACATTCTTTTCTGTTTTTTTGTCATAGCCTTTCTCTCCCATACCTAACTTTGATCATCCCTTTATAAAAAGATCTCACAGTCGGACTCCACTTTTTTGCACGCTTTCAACACCTGTTCCATCACAGCCTTGTCATCGCTTCCTTCCGCAAACTCCACTTTCATCTTCTGTGTCATAAAACTCACCACAGCGTCCTGGACGCCCTCCACCTTTTTGGCAGCGTCCTCCATCTTCTGAGCGCACGCAGCGCAATCCACTTCAATCTTATAACTTTTCTTCATGGCAATAACCTCCTGTTTGATTTATATATGAATCATTGTTCATATGTTTATATTACCATGTTTTGCGCTGATGTCAAGACCTTTTTGGTTCTTTCCTAAGTTTGTTGATTGTTTTTGTGGATTATGATATACTA
>JAMPHU010000061.1 GCA_023663225.1 Candidatus Gastranaerophilales bacterium | reverse complement strand
GCGTTGGAATATACCATCCGCACAATGACACTTGCTACGATCTTGGCTGAACTGTCACCCCCTTATGGTTGAACTGTTACGAACCTCTTGCGCGCCGCCAAAAACTATTATATTATAGAAGTGATGCATTTTACCAAAATCCATAACAGTGAAAAGTTCATAAGAGAGGTATTTCCATGACGATCAACGAAAAAGCATTACAGATGCACGAACAATGGAACGGCAAGTTAGAGACCGTGTCCAAGTCCCCTGTCAGGACCAGAGAAGATCTGTCCATCGCCTACACGCCCGGCGTGGCCGAGCCCTGTAAGGTGATCGCACAGGATAAGGAGCAGGCTTACAAATATACGATGAAGTCCAACACCGTGGCCGTGGTATCCGACGGAAGCGCGGTGCTGGGGTTGGGCAATATCGGGCCCTACGCCGCCATGCCCGTGATGGAGGGCAAGGCAGTGCTGTTCAAGGAGTTTGGCGGCGTGAACGCCGTTCCCATCTGCCTGGACACCCAGGACACCGAAGAGATCATCAAGGCCGTGACTTACTTGGCCCCAGGCTTTGGCGGCATCAATTTGGAGGACATCAGCGCGCCCCGCTGCTTTGAGATCGAGGAGCGGTTGAAGTCCATCCTGGATATCCCTGTGTTTCACGATGACCAGCACGGCACGGCAATCGTGGTACTGGCCGGCATCATCAACGCCCTGAAAGTGGTAGGCAAGAAAAAGGAGGACTGTCGGGTGGTGGTAAACGGCGCGGGCAGCGCGGGCGTCGCGATCACCAAGCTTCTGCTCACCTACGGTTTCCCCCATATCACCATGTGCGACAAGGTGGGCATCGTCTCTAAGAATACATCCGGTTTAAACTGGATGCAGGAAAAAATGGCCCAGGTCACCAATCTGGACAACCAGACCGGAACCCTTGCAGACGCATTAAAAGGCGCCGACATCTTTGTGGGCGTGTCCGCCCCCAATATCGTGACCCCCGAGATGGTAGCCTCCATGAACGCTGACTCCATCCTCTTTGCCATGGCCAATCCCGTTCCTGAGATCATGCCGGACGTCGCCAAAGCGGCGGGAGCCAGAGTGGTGGGCACAGGGCGAAGCGATTTCCCCAACCAGGTGAACAACGTGGTGGCTTTCCCGGGTATCTTCAAGGGCGCATTGGAGGGCCGCGCCACGCAGATCACAGAGGAAATGAAACTGGCCGCCGCGCAGGCCATCGCGGACCTGGTTCCCGCGGAAGAACTGCGCGACGACAACATCATGCCGGAAGCCTTCAACCCCAAAGTGGCACAAGCAGTCGCCCAGGCTGTCAAGGCGCATATCCGATAGCTATGTATTTTTGAGAAAGAGCGTGATAACGTGTTACAGGATACATTGACCCTATACAAATTGATCGTACTTTACATGACCGACCGAGTGGACTTTCCCCTGACCACGGCCCAGGTCAGCAACTTTCTTTTAGAGCGGGAATACACGAATTTTCTGACGCTGCAGCAGACGATCGGAGAATTGACGGACGCGGGGATGCTCGACCCCCGCGCCGATCACAACCGCACGCGGCTTGTGATCACACCGGAGGGGCGCGACACGCTCCACTACTTTGAGAACCGCATCAGCGAGGCGATCAGACAGGACATCGACGCCTATCTGAAAGAAAACGACTACGCGCTGCGGGATGAAACTTCTATCACAGGGGACTATTACAAAGCCACCTCAGGCGAGTATGAGGCCCGCCTGGTGGCCAAAGAGCGGGGCGTACCGCTGATCGATCTGACCCTGTCCGTTCCCACGGCGGAGGCTGCCGCCGCCATCTGTGACAACTGGCAGCAAAAAAACCAGGAAATCTACCAATACCTCACCAAAGAGCTATTCTGACGCCTCCTGCCGGAGGCGTTTCATATGGTCTGCAATTCTGCGTTCATAGCCGTTCTCCGAGGGGCGGTAAAATTCCTTTCCGTTTAACTCATAAGGCAGATATTGTTGTTCTACATAATGGCCGGGATAGTCGTGAGCGTATTTGTACCCGACGCCGCGCCCTAATCTTTGCGCCCCTTTATAGTGCGCATCCTGAAGGTGCGGCGGAATGGGCAAATTGCCCGACTGTTCCACCTCCCGCATAGCCGCAAAGATTGCCTCGCAGCCCGCGTTGCTCTTGGGTGCACACGCCACATAGATCGCCGCCTGCGCCAGGATGATCTGCGCTTCCGGCATCCCGATGCGCTCCACCGCCTGGGAAGCGTTGGTGGCCACCACCAGGGCGTTGGGATCCGCGTTTCCCACATCCTCCGCCGCGCAGATCATAATGCGCCTGGCAATGAAGGCGACTTCCTCCCCTGCGTAAAGCATCCGCGCCAGATAATACACCGCCGCGTCCGGATCGGATCCTCTCATGCTCTTGATAAAAGCCGATATCGTGTCATAATGACTGTCACCGCCCTTGTCATAGCGCAGGACACGCTTTTGGATACACTCCTGCGCCACCTTTAGGGTAATATGGATGCGGCCGTCCGCCTCCCGCTTTGTAGTCATCACGCCCAACTCTACCGCCCCTAAGGCCCGTCTGGCATCCCCGCCGGAGAGATCCGCCAAAAATTCCAGCGCATCCTCCTCGATCACCACATTGTAAGTACCCATCCCGCGTTCCTCGTCCGAGACCGCTCTTTGGATCAGCTCTCTGATCGCCTCCTTGCGGATGGGTTGTAACTCAAAGATTACCGAGCGGGAGAGCAGCGCCCCGTTTACCTCAAAATAAGGGTTCTCCGTAGTGGCCCCAATCAGAATCACCGTGCCGTCCTCCACAAAGGGAAGCAGATAATCCTGCTGCGCTTTGTTAAACCGATGAATCTCGTCGATAAACAAAATCGTGCGTTTCCCGTACATTCCCATATTCTTTTTCGCCTGCTCCACCACCGCTTCCATATCTTTCTTCCCCGCCACAGTGGCGTTGATCTGCGTAAACTCCGCGCTGGTCGTGTTGGCGATCACTTTTGCCAAAGTCGTCTTGCCCGTCCCGGGCGGGCCGTAAAACAGAAGGGAACTGAGCTTGTCCGCCTGAATCGCCCGATAGAGCATTTTATCCTTGCCCAGGATATGCTCCTGCCCCACCACCTCGTCCAAGGTGCGGGGACGCATCCGCATGGCAAGAGGCGACTCCTTTTGCATATTCGTGTTTCTCATATATTCAAACAGATCCATCCCGCTATCCTCTTTTCCTCATTCTACCACGTCTATTCTCTGCGCTTCAGCGCGTCCCTGCTCTGTACGTTCCCTGCTTTCTACCGCACATTCAACACCCAGACACAATAAAACCTCTGCATCCGGCTCATGCGCCCATACAAGTCCTCCGACGCTCTATGATAAAAGGCATACGCCCTCTCGCGCTCCTCTTCTCTTTCGGCCGGATCTCGTCCATCCTGATCTCCATAGGCCGCCTGACTGACGATCTGCATAAAGGCAGTAACCTCTTCCTCCGTAAACTGTGGAAATTCCGCCCGAAGCCGCCCTGTGAAATCCTTCTCCGCTCCTGTATATCCCTTCAGGATGCCGGCCGCGTGAAGCTGACGCAGCAGACGGTAGAACAGTCTGCGCGCATCCATATCTTTCAGTGCTTTTAGATTACTCCTGCGCCGATACCACAGACAAACCCCTGCCAAAAGGAAAAGCGCGACACAAAGAGCTGCCAAATTTCGTCTCTTACTGATCCGTTCCTCCGCCGTCTCGGCGCTTTCTTCTTCCAACGCTTCCTCGTCGTCCTCCTCTTCTTCCTCGTCCTCCTCTTCCTCTTCTTCCTCGTCCTCCTCTTCTTCCTCGTCGTCCTCCTCTTCTTCCTCGGACATGCTGACGCCCTCCGTTCCTGCGCCAGCGCCCTCGCCCACGCCTTCGTCGCCCGCGGCAAGGGCATACTCGGGCATCAGCCAGTCGGGGGCAGGCCCTCCCTGAGAAACTCTCTGCAAAGGCGTCATCTCCACCGGCGTCCAACCCACATCTTTTTGATAGATCTCCACCCAAGCGTGCTTTCTGTAATCCGTGACCGCGGCCGCGTAGAAACCGTCCTCCTGCTGTTCAAAGTCGGAAGGATAGATCACATACCCCGTCACATACCTGGCCGCAACCCCGTACATCCGATACATCAGCACGGCGGCCGACGCATAATGCATACAGTATCCTCTCTTATTCTCAAACAGAAAATATTCTATAACATCCTGATTGACCGGCGTGGTGCCCGGCGTCCTGGTGTAGAAAGTCTCCTCCTGCAGGGTCTCTTTGATAAACGCGGTGATCTCATCCAAGTCCGTGAGTTCGTTTTCCTCACACAGCGCCTCCAGCCGTGACACGCGGCCCTCGGGCACCGTCAGATAGACTTCCTCCACATAATTCTCGTACTCCTGCAGCAAAAGCTTTACAGATGGCGGCATATGCGCCAGCGTATATGCAATCTGCTCCGCATCCATCTCCCAGGGTTCATAGTAATAATAATTGTCCACATCCTGACCGTACCTTGAATTTGCCGCATAAAAAGAAAAATAGGGCGTATATTGCCGCGCGGATGGATTGCTCCCATGTACTGCCAGCCGCCGTGGACCGTTTCCGGAGGAGGTGATCAGACTGCCCCCCATCATATTGGCCCAATTACCCATATATCCATAGCGCAGCATAAAGGACAGATTTTGATGCATGGTCCGCAGATGTTCCATCCGGCTATCCTGACCATTTCGTTCAGCCATCCGCTGATAAAAGGCCGTATCGTCCGCCTCCGTCCATCTGCTGCCGACATATTCCGCACCGATATAACCTCTCAGATAGAGATCGCTCTCCGGCGCACGGTTGGTCAAAAGATCCAACTGCACGCTGCCGGAGCGATAGTTATTTCCTCTGCCCACATCTCCGTTCTCAAAAGTCTCCTCCTTAGATTCGTCAAACAGCGCCACATAGATCCGATAAAAATAGCGATCCGCCCAAAAAGAAGCCTCCGACAAGGCATCGCTCCAGGCGCGCGCCATCCACCACGTAAGTCCCAGAGTAAACACAATCAGCGCGCCCCCGATCACATATCTGCGCTGCTGCCCTCTCCCCCGCAGACACACAAAAGAGAAAAAGACCAGACAAATCGAGGCTCCGTCCGGATGAAGATGAATCAGCGGCCCCGCCATCAGTATCAGCACATAGATCAGATACGGCAGCTCCTCCAGACGGCTAAAGACGAAAACCCACACCTCCGCACATAACAAACAGGCCCAAAAATTGAGCCATCTCCCGTCATAGAACAACTCCAAAATTTCCCTGCCAAGAAGGAAAGAACCCGCGATCCCGCTCAGAAAAGGGATCAACCGCTCGACGAAACGCTTCATGGTATCACCACCTTCTGCCCTTCCATCTCCTCCCTGTAATGCTGAAAGGAAAACTGCTTTAATAAGACCGGTGCGGCGCCGCCATAAGCTAAGCGCAACTTTAGATCCAACTGCAACATGCTTCCCAACTGCGCGTTCTTTTCATCCCAGTACGCTTTCTGGTCCACCTGATCCCCCGGTATCAGACTTGCCCCATATAATTCCGCAAAAGTCTCCAGGCACGCTGCTTCCCCCGTGATCTGGCTGGCGGCCATGGCCTTCCCGCGCCAATCATACCAGAAAAGGTGCACGCGGTCATACTGCTCCAACAATCCTAACAACAGCGCAAAGAGCACCTCATAGAAAGCGTCCCGCTCATCCGCGCTTTGAGCGTTCTCCTCTATCAAGTCCAAAAAGAGCGCCACCCTGCGCTCATCCGATCTGCTAAATTCCTTTACCCACAATTCCTCGCTCCTTGCGCTGAGCTTCCAGTGAATATTTTTGACAGAGTCACCCTCTTGGTACTCCCTGTACTGCTGTACCTCCCTGATGTCCGTTCCCACAAGCGGCAGGGGCGTCTGACTGCTTCCCAATTTTCGGACGCTCTCTTCGCTTGCCGATTCCACTTGCAGCACATGCCTTGGCGGAAAGACAGGAATACGGCAGACATTCTCTCTTCCCTTCCTTTTCACTCTCCGCCCCGACAGCTTCATATAGTCCCACACGATCAATTTTTGCAAAGTCAGTGTCACAAAACCACAGTGCTCCGCCGAAATGGCAAACTCGCTTCGCTCCTGCCCTTCCCCTTTCACATGGCCGGACAACTTCCGCTTGCTTTTCTTGCCGTCCTGCTCCCAACATACTCTGGCATCCCAGAACCACACGGGCAGCTTTCCCCGATTGTCCACCCGCAGTTCACAGGACAGCGCCTCTCCCCGCTGCGTCCCCTCGCTTGCGGGCGCCAGGACGGCGCTGATCCGCCTTCTCAGCAAACGGGACGCAAAGAGCATAAGCGCCAACAGCAGGATCTCCGCCATGGCCGCAAACATTCCCTCCGGCACTCTGTATATTCCCGCCACATACAAGGTGACGGCTGCTACGATCAGTAAAAGCGCTCCCTTCATGGCTAACCTCTATTTTTTCCCGGGTTCCGGTTTCTTCACCTGCTCTAAAATCTCTCGAATCACTTGTTCCTTTTTCACGCCCTCCATGCGCGCGGCCACATTCAAAAGGATCCTGTGTCCCGCCACATAGGCAAACTGCTCCTCCACATCCGCCGGAGACACATACAAACTGCCCGACAGCCACGCCGAGGCCTTGGACATCCGCACAAGGGCGATGGTGCCGCGGGGACTCACGCCCTGCTCTATGTAAGGATGCTGCCTGCTCTTTGCCGACAACTCCACCATATAACGGTAAACCTCGTCCTTGACAAACACATTCTCTACCTCCCGCTGCATCTTAAGAAAGGTCTGCCTGTCCGTCACCGCTGTGATCTCTTTGGACAGATTCGGATGTCCGCCCGCTTTCGCCATCATAACCTCATATTCAAACTCCGGATACCCCATGGTCATGGAGACCATAAAACGATCCATCTGGGCGGGGGGCAATGGCTGTGTGCCCACAGACCCCAGCGGATTCTGTGTGGCGATCACCAAAAACGGCGGCTCCAACACTCTGGTCACGCCCTCCACCGTCACCTGCCCCTCCTGCATGGCTTCCAGCAGCGCAGACTGTGTCTTGGGTGTGGTTCGATTGATCTCGTCCGCCAAAAGAAGATTGCAAAACACCGCTCCCTTCTGATATTCAAAAACACCCGTATCCTTTCGATAAATAGAAAAACCTGTCAGATCGGAGGGCATCACATCCGGCGTAAACTGCACTCTCCTCCAGTCAAGGCCCATACTTCCCGCAAACAAAAGCGCAAGCGTGGTCTTGCCCACTCCGGGAATATCCTCCAACAGGATATTGCCCCCCGCCAGGAAAGCCGCCATCGCCTCCCTGACTACCTTTTCCTTGCCCAGAATATACCGGTTCACCTGTTCCATAACCGCCAACGCGTTTTCTCTATAGTCTCCCACCTGTAACCTCCTTACCCGTTTCCGGCCTCTTCAACCGGTTCTTAGATGGCATTGCCCGAAAACTGCGTCATGTACAACTCGTAATATTTTCCCTGTTTCTCCAAAAGCTCCGCATGGTTCCCCGTCTCGATGATCCGCCCTTTTTCCATGACGACGATCAGATCCGCATCCTGGATGGTGGAGAGGCGATGGGCGATGATCAGGCTGGTTCGATTCTCCATCAGTTTGACCATGGCATCCTGAATCCGTTTCTCCGTGCGCGTGTCCACGCTGGAGGTAGCCTCGTCCAAGATCAGAATCTTTGGCTGAGCGAGGAAGGCTCTGGCAATGGCCAAAAGCTGCCTCTGTCCCTGAGACAGATTGTAACCCTCTCCCGCAAGCACGGTGTCATATCCCTCCTTCAGACGCAGGATCATATCATGGCAATTACTCATTCTGGCCGCCTGCTCCATCTCCTCCTCCGACGCTTCCTGATTGGAGTATTTAAGATTATTCCGCACAGTGTCCGCAAATAGCACCGTGTCCTGCAATACGATAGCCGTATTCTCACGCAGATTGTCACAGTCGATATCTTTGATATTCACACCGTCGATCAAAATCTCTCCGCTGTCCACATTGTAAAAGCGCATGAGCAGATTGACCACGGTAGTCTTCCCGCTGCCGGTGGCGCCCACCAGAGCGATCTTATGTCCGGCTCTCACCTCTAAGTTAAAATCTTTCAGTACCGGCTGCCCAGGCAGATAGGAGAAATTCACCCCTCTAAAGGTGATGATGCCCTTGGCTCTGTCCATATCCCGATCCCCTGATTTGTCCTCCCTCGGCTGCTCCATAATGGCAAATACTCTCTCCGCACCTGCCACAGCCGTCTGAATCTGTCCGTAGATCTGGGCAATCTCGTCGATGGGCCGCCCAAACTGCTTGGCGTAGACGATAAACGCGGAGATAATGCCGATCGAGATCACGCCGTTCACCGCAAAATATCCGCCAAAGGCAGCTATAATCACAAAACCCACATTGTTGATCACATTCATCACCGGCCCCATAGAGCCGCCCAATATTTCCGCCACAATGCCCGCTTTCGTCAGTTCGTCGGAAGTCCGGTTAAATTCCTCCATAACCGCCTTCTGCCGCTCATAGGCCACCACCGTCCTGTAGCCGCCCACCATCTCCTCCACCGTGCCGTTGAGCTGCCCCAACAACACCTGACGTTTGCGGTAGAACTTCCGCATGGCGCCGGACAAAAATTTGGTGGCGCCCAGCGTCAAGAGCACCGTAGTGCAGGAGAGAGCGGCTAGCTCAGGACACAGATAAAACATCATGGCCACCGTCCCCACCACCGTCAACACGCCGGAAAACAACGAGCTTAGGGACTGTGAGACCGTGTTGGAAATGTTCTCCACATCGTTGGTCATACGGCTCATAATATCCCCGTGGGAATGACCGTCTAAGTATCCCACCGGCAGATTCACCACACAGTCAAACAAATCCTCCCGCATCCGCTTCACCATACGCTGACTCAAAATGGCGCTGACCCTGCTCTGCAAAAAAGTCCCCAAGCTCTGCACGCCGTAAACCGCCAGCATAATCCCTAATATTACAGACAGACGATCAAATTCTCTCAGGGAAATACGGTCGATCGCCTCGCTCTGCAGTCGGGGCGCATATACGGATATCACTACCACTACAAACACCACCGCCAGCAAAAAAAGCACGGTCTTTCTCTCCTCCGCAAAATATTGTAACAGGCGCTTCATGGTCTTTTTGCCTTCCTTTGGCTTTTCCACCTGCCTGTTGCGCGGCCCGCGCATACCGGGCACTTTATAATCGCTCATTGATTGTTGTTTTTTCTCCGACATCCTGTCACTCCTGTCTACCTTTTGAGCTGGGAATCATAGATATCTCTGTAAATCGCGCTGTCCGCCATCAGCTCCTCATGACTTCCGCAGGCTGCAAGCTTTCCGTTCTCGATGACCGCTATCCGATCCGCATCCTTCACGGACGCGATCCGCTGGGCGATGATGATCTTGGTAGCTTTCGCATAATCCCGCCCAAGCGCCTCATAAAGCTGTGCCTCCGTCTTTAAGTCCAATGCGCTCGTGGTATCGTCGAAGATCAAGATTTCCGCGTTCTTCAGCACGGCACGGCTAATCGCCACCCGCTGCTTCTGGCCGCCGGAGAGACTGTGACCACCCTGCGCCACCATCGTGTCAAGGCCCTCCTCCTTGGCATCTATAAATTCCAAGGCCTGAGCCGCTTTCGCCGCAAAACGGATCTGTTCCTCGTCCGCCGACGGGTCTCCCCAGGCGATATTTTCCCTGATGGAAGCGCTAAAGATCTCACTCTTTTGCAGCGCCACAGCAATCTTGCCGCGCAGCGCCGAAAGACGGTACTCCCGCACATCCACATCGTCCACCAACACGCTGCCTTCCGTCACATCATAAAACCGCGGGATCAGATTGACCAGACTGGATTTGCCGCAGCCGGTGGCCCCTAAGATCCCCAAAGTCTCCCCGGGCTGTATGGTCAGATCAAAATGACTGATCACCTTTTCGCCGCTCATGCCGGGATAGGCAAAAGATACATCGCGAAACTCCACCTTGCCCTTTATGGCAGTCTCGCCGTCAAACTGCCCGTCCGCGATGGAGGGTTCGCAAGACAACACTTCGCTGATACGCCGTCCTGACGCCACCCCTCTGGAGGCGGTCTGGAAGATCATCGTCATGCGCATGACGGCGTTTAAAATCTGAGATATGTAAGTGATCGCCGCCATCACATTGCCGGGCGTTGCGCCGCCTGCGCCCACTTGCACGGCTCCCACTTTTAGCACCGCCACCACGGACACATTCAAAATAATATTCATGATGGGCGTCATGTAGGAAAACAATAAGAGCACATCCAACTGCGTGTCCACCAGTTCCCCGTTGGCCCGTCCAAAGCGTTCTTTCTCGTATTCCTCCCGCACATACGCCTTGACCACCCGGGAACCGGACACATTCTCCTGCATCACGTTGTTCACCCGATCCAGCTTTTCCTGTAGGATACCAAACTTGGGATTGGCTTTGGAGATAAAAAAAATAGCACATGCCGCCACCAAGGGCAGCGCACATGCCACCACCACGCCAAAACTCAGATCCAGGGTGAGCATACACAAAATCCCTCCCCCAAAGAGCAAAAACGTCCTCACAAACCCCCGTATGCACTGCATCACAAAGTTCTGCACCTGCGTGATATCGTTGGTCACACGGGTGATCAAAGAGCCGGTGGAAAAACGATCCGTCTGCTCAAAGGAAAAAGACATCACCCTGCCAAAGGCATCCTTGCGGATATCGTTCCCAAAATTCTGGCTGCAAAGATTGGCAAACACGCCCGACATAACGCCGCAAAATCCGCCAAACACCACCAGGCCGATCATCCGCGGGCCCGTGGCAATGACCAGATTCAGATCTCCCACGCCGCCATTTGACAGTCCTAAGACACCTTCGTCCACAATGGCACTCATCAACCTCGGCTGCAGCAGATCCATACTCACCTCCCCCAACATAAAGAGAGGCGCCAGAATGGCATATATCCAATATTTTTTCAAGTATTTCAGCATATCTCCTCACATTCCGCCGGCAAACGGCATCTGCGTTTGTCACTGCTCCTTAGCGACCTCGTAATCGCCGGCGATATTCCCCGCTGCGTCATAGAAGATCACCTCCGTGATCTCATTGTCAAGCACCAGCGCAAAAGGCTTGTCCGCGTCCAGATTCCTGATCTCCACGCCTTTTTCGCTGTACACCTCCACCGTCGCCGCATGCTGCGTATTTAAAGAGATAAACGCCTGCTCGTCACAGTCCTCAAAGGCATATTCCACGACTCCGGTCCCTACCATACTGGAATCTCCGCCAAACCTGTGGTGATATTTGTCGGACGCCTCCGACTGCGCCACATAGAGCGATATAGAAAAATCACTCTGATCCGCATTATAGAATATCAACGCCGCCATCGAGTCCCCGACGTCTTTTGTCACACTCCAATTCTCAGGAATCTGCTGTTCCTCGCGGGCATCCTGCTCGATATCCGCTTCCCTCACTCCCAAGTCGGTATGACTCCACAAAAGCGCGATTGCGACCAATGCAATGACGCACAAACTCGACAGCCATATGACACTTTTCTTCATTTGTCAGATCCTCCAAATCTCTTTTTCAATTATCCATACTCTTTTCAGTATAAGCTTTTTAGAGACAGAAATCCAGTCTGATAATTTTTCGTTGGTATGTATACGCAATCAGGAAAATGCCCATATGCACTTGATCTGACCTTCCAACTCCTTGTAGGACCAACTCTGTCTGCTTCTGGCCACACAGTTCGGATCATTGACCAAAAAACCCTCCTTGTCATACCCGTACACCACGATAAAATGTCCATTCACAGTAAATTCTCCCGGCCCCACCGACAAAATCAAGAGATGACCCTGATCCAACTCCTCACGCATCGCCCATTCCTCGATCTCGGTCTTGGCTACACGCACTCCATACAAAGGCGGAACCTCCTCCAACAGCGCCCAAGCCGTACCCGTTCCCGACACATAGTACCCGTTGGCCATGCTGTAGGCCGCCACTTTGTCCGGAGTCAGCTCCTCCTTACCGGTCAGATCATAGAGCACCATGGACAGACAGGTGGGACCACAGCCCGCCAATCCCACAATACTTCCGTCCCCGTAAGACTCATATCCCCATCTGGGATCCCATTGCAGGAAAAGCGGATGATCCTGTTGCTTTTCCTCCTCCGTCAACCCCCCCGTATCGCTTCTTCCCTCCGCATAGCCGCTCACAAAATCCGCCATCTCCGGATTGTTCGCCAAAGCCTCCAGCATCTTGTCCGGATAAGCGGCGCTATTTTGGTAAATTGCTCTGATCAATGCATCGTCTTCGCCCAGTTTGGCCAGCCGTTCCAAAATCTCCTGCCGCGTGCGCTCCCTGGGAGTCTCCACCTTGTCCAACCCGCAGCGATCGGCATAACTTAAGTTCCCTTTTGAGACGTTTTCCGTATCTTCGCTGTAAGCAAGGGGGGCAGCGATCACTTGGTCTTGAAGTATCACATCAATCCGCCGCATTTCCTGCCGGACTGCCCGCAGCTTTCCCAACAAAAACAAAAACAAAAAGAGATTGATCAACAGAAAAGCCATAGACAACACGCGAGTCATTCGCTTCCGCTTCCTTTTTTTCTTCCGCCTTCTCTCAAACTCTCTGCGTCCTCTGCCGTAATCCTCCCTGACATATCTTCTGTCGTTCATAATGTTTCTTACTGCCTTTCCAGCCCGTAGCTTTCTTTTGTAATTCTCCTATTGACAACCATATCCAATTCCTGTCGCCAAATGTTATCAAAATTGTATCAAATCTGTATAAAAAAGAAAATGGAAACCATCTGTATGCTTCCATTCTCTCATAAAATCTTTAAATTTATACCGCGAAATTTTTTAATATTTCCTTACTTTTTATCAAGAACCAAATGCTGCGGCAGTCCGTTCACCATAAACGGCTGATAATCTCCCTGAATCAGCGGCTCAATGTAATTGATAAACTCATCCGTCACATAGTTGCCCTCCTTGTTGATCCAGGAGCGAGGAACCAGCTTCTCATTGTTGGCGATCCGGTGAACATCGTAGATGCCCGCCGCGCTCATATAAGGGTCGTCGGATACGCGGTCGATGACCACCATCTTGCCGGTGTCGCCCTCATCCGCCGCTTTTACAGCAGCGCCGCCCACCATAAACGCCTCGTCCACGTCCACACGAGAAGCCATATGGGAGGCGCTTCTCTGCAAGGTGGAAAACTCGATGCTGCGCGTCTTACAGCCAATCTCCGCTCCCAGATAACCCGCCAGATATGCGGCCGTACCCTGAAGCTGCTTGTGACCGAATGCATCCACATAATCCGCGCCGCCCGAAAGCTCACAGACATATCTGCCGTCCTCCAGCTTGATTCCCTCGGAGACAGCGATGGTGACAGTCTTTTTCTTCTTTAAGATATCCTTTGTCTTGTTTAAGAACTTGTTGATGTCAAATGCAAGCTCCGGCAGATAGATCAGATCCGGCCCGTCGCACTCCTCCGTTCTGGCAAGCGCGGTAGCGCCGGTCAGCCAGCCCGCATTGCGCCCCATGACCTCGATCACATTGATCATTTCCTTGTCGTAGGTCAGTCCCAGAGCGTCGCGGATCACCTCCTTGGTGGAAGCCGCGATATATTTGGCAGCGCTGCCAAAACCGGGCGTGTGATCGGTCAACGCCAGATCATTGTCAATCGTCTTGGGCACGCCCAAGAATTTCTGTTCATGTCCCTTGACAATGGCATAATCGGACAATTTCTTGATGGTGTCCATGGAGTCGTTGCCACCGATGTAGATAAAGGCTTCGATCTCCAACTTGTCCAATATCTGAAAAATCTTCTCATAGATTTCCGGATTCTCGTGGATCTCCGGCAGCTTGAAACGGCAGGATCCCAAGAAAGCCGAAGGCGTTCTCTTTAACAGTTCGATATCCATATCCGAGTGGATCTGTGTGGACAGATCTACATACTGCTCGTCCAGAAAACCCTGAATCCCATGCAGCATACCGTAAACTCTATGAAAACCTCTCTCCCTTGCCGTCTTGTAGACTCCGGCAAGACTGGAATTGATCACAGAGGTGGGCCCTCCAGACTGTCCTACAATAATGTTACGCTTTTTTTCCATTTTGCTCCTCCTGATTCCTTTGTTGCGGCAGAGACAAAATATATCCGCCGGCAAATATTTCCATGGTTACTAGTTTATTATAAAATCCTGACAAATGCAAGTATTTCATATACAGCCTTTTCAGATTTCGTAACAGTTCAGCCGTAAAGTGATCGTGGTTCCAAGCCGGGGACGGAGCAATTTTCACAAGTATTCCCGCCGGACAATCCGGATCACCACATCCGGCAGCGTCAGGATTTTGCCTGATATGATAGTCCGAATTGTGCGGATGATATATTCCAAAAGCAGACACCAGCGAGCCGTCGGTACTAATAGTCAACTACGTTGACTATACTGACGTACTTTGTCAGCTTATGTACCGCTACGAGCGAGGTGCAGCGAAAGCGTGTCTGCGTTGGAATATACCATCCGCACAATGACACTTGCTACGACCTTGGCTAAAAAGCAACTATTTTATGGCTGAACTGTTACTCCCCCTGCTGCCGGACACAAAACAGCGCCGCCAAGATGGGAAGCGTCAGCATGATCGGGAAAATATAGCGGATCTGCACCACCGGTCCCAACAGCATCGTCCCCATATATAAGAGCGGAAATGCACAGAACAGAACATGCTTCCTCCTCCTGCAAAACAAAAAGATCACAAATATCAGGCACAGTCCCCAGAAATAGAACGCACACTTGAACAATGCGGACAGGATCGGCCAGCGATAAAACGCATTTCCACTCACAATCTTTTCCAATAGCGTCTCCAGCCAGGGCAGTTTGGACACATGTTCAATCGTTCCCACACCCTCTATCTCAGAGGAAATATAGGTATAGAGGATCCCCATCCGCTCCTCGACTCCAACCCCCAGACATTCCGCGTAGGATCTGTCGTCCCAGAACCAATACCCTCTGGTCAGCTCCAGAAAAGCGTCGAGAAACTCGTTGGGATAACGGCTTCCTATGCTGACCCACTTTGTGACAAATTCCTTCAGATAACCTTCCCCTTCCACTCGAAACGCAGCTCCGCCCTGCCCCTTCACGGAATCAGCGATCGGCGCATAGTAATCTCTCCACATATATGGCACGATACAGGTAGACAAAAGCTGCAGCGTTTCTTCGTCCATCGTCTCCTCATGGTAATATCCCACTCTGGAGAACTGCTGAATGGGCACACTGTACATTTCTACCTTGGCAACCGGCATCTCTGTTCCGATCGCACTCTTGATCGCGACTTCCGTTCCCTTGCAGCCAAGGACCAAAAGGACACACAAAAGAAGCACCCTGAGCCTCTCCTTTTTTGCCGCGAATATCACCCAGAACACGCCGAAAACCGCCAACGCATAAACCGCGTTGTTGCGAAACTGCGCCATCAGACAGCCTTCCAACAACAGCAAAACATCCATGACCAACATTTTCTTCCCCTCGCTGAAAAAGAAACGTTCCGCAAGCAACAACACAAACAATAAAAACAGGATGCCGAACAAAACGTCCTTTGTGGTGCACACCACCATCACAGAATTTAGCGGGAATACCGCAAAAAACAGGACTGCCACCACCACTGTCCATTTTTTCTTCGTGACACGGTACAAAAAGGAGACAGCATAGGCCGTGGTCAGAGTGTACAACGTGATATGAAGAAGCGCCATCCCAGCCATGCCGGCCGCCAGATCTCCCAATCCGTACCCCAATTGGAGAAATACCCATATCACCCAAGTATGAATAATCGGCTGATAGGGCCAGAACCATGCAAATCCCTTTGCCGCCTCATTCACCTGCCTGTGAAAATCATAGGACATAATGATCGGGTAATAGGCAAGCCACACCGGTATCAGACAGAGCGCTATGATCACGGCGCTGACCCCGAACACAGCGCCCGCTTTCCAAGCCTTTTTCTTACTCTCTGTAAGGGGCGTCAAGTCCGCTCTCTCGATCGCGTGGAACAACAGATTCCAGAAGGGAAAGGCTGCCAGAGCCAGGCAGGCCGAACGGATCAGGATCAAACCCTTTCCCTTCACCCCACATTCCGTCATCCCGTTCGTCTGTAACTGATATCCCACGATCATGGAGACGGAGAACAAAAAGCTCATCAGACCGGCATACCGGCATCTGCGCCTGCGCTGCTTTTTGTCCGCGATTTTGTCCAGATTGCCCTTCGTATAACGCAGCATGCCAAAAACTACTACAAGCACAAAAATTCCCATCGCAGAAAAGGATGCGTGTGGAATCTCCATCAACTCTCCCAGATAGCAGACCCCATAGGTTCCCAAATATGCCAGGGCCAGACAGACCCATGTCCCTCTTTTTTTGATCCAATCCGTCAGTTTTATCCTCACCCGTCTCCACTCCTTTTCTAAGCCTTCTCGCCATTATAGCACAATGCAAAGAGAGTTGTCCATATTGAACATACTTTCATTTCTGCCGAAGTTTGACCTTTTCCTTTTTCTGTAATATAATCAAATTCCAGATGACAGATAAAAAGGAGCATTTAAAATATGAGTATCTATTTAAGAGACGCGGATATCAACGACGCTGAGATCATCCTTGAATGGCGAAATGATAACTTTACAAGACAACATTCTTTTTCAAAAGATGTGATCGATCCGGAAACACATCTAAAATGGTTTCGCAGTAAATTAGCGGACGAGAACTGTTTTATGTACATGTTAATGGACGATACGGAGTGTGTAGGTTATTTGAGGATTGATCAAATCCGTGATATCGGCGAGATCAGTTATATGATAGCGCCTGATAAAAGAAAAATGGGTTATGGAAAACAAATCATCCAGCTTGTCGAAAAGTTGGTCAACAGCAAAATGAACGCTTTAGTCGGTCTTGTGGAAAAGTCCAACGAAGCCTCCAAAAAATGCTTTACAGCCAACGATTACGCGGAGTTTATCGGCGGAGATATCGTCTGTTATATAAAATCGCTGTAAAAATCATTTTGGAGTTTGAAATATTCCTTTTTCTGTAATATAATCAAATTCCAGACAGCAGATAACCGAAAGGATATTGATGATATGAAAAATAAATGGGAAACCGCTTCCTCTTTGTTTGCGTGCCCGTTGTGCGGGACACAGATGAGCGTTTCAAACTCCAGCATGGTCTGTGAAAATAACCATTGTTATGACATCTCCAAAAAGGGATATATCAATTTTGTACAAAAAGGGCCTGTCAAAATTTATAATGCAGAATTATTTGAGAACCGACATTTTGTGTTGGGCAGCGGTTTCTATGACAAAATGATAGACACCATGGACGATCTTGTAAACGCACATATATACCCTAAGGACAATTATACTGTGATGGATGCCGGATGCGGGGAAGGAACCTTTCTCGCTAAATTGTGCAGTAGGCTTCCCTGTAATAAGATCGGAATCGATATTTCAAAAGATGCCATTTTACAAGCGAGCAAACATTCCAAAGAAATTTTATGGCTTGTGGCAGATCTGGTGAATATCCCGCTGAAAGATCATGGTATTGATATCCTCTTTAATATTTTTACGCCGGCCAATTACCAGTCCTTTCATCGAATTTTAAAAGACGACGGCATTATGATCAAAGCGATCCCCGGTGCGGAATATTTAAAAGAATTTCGAGATGCAGCCGGCGCCAAGCTCCAAAAGCGTGAGGATGATGAGGAACAAATCATACGTCATCTATCCCAATACATGAAAATCGCGGAAAAGAAAAAAGTACATTATCAGGTGAATGTGAACATGGAACAATTAATGTCATGGATCCGGATGACACCTATGATGGCTAATGTATCACTGACCGAGAAAAATTTATCGTCCATAGACCATGTCACCATAGATGTCATCCTATGTGTCTGTCAGAAATCGGAGGTTTTCACAAAACCTTTACATTAATCCCTCTGACTTTTCCATCTTTTCCTGTCAGACGAAACGATACCTTTTTCCCTTCATAGGAAATGTCCATATTCGGGTTATCCAGTTCATTAAAATATATGTTTTCCGGCTTGTGCGCAATAAAGCCAAACAAATTGCCATGCTTATCTGTAGTAACGGTCATGACTCTTCCGGTATATACATTGGAATTCACTTCGACAACACCGCTCCCCCGCAGCTCCCTTAACATGAAATCCTTAAATTCCGGATTATCCTTTATAGAATACCTGTAGTTAGAACCCTTCGCCATAACCCATCGAGCCATAAATTGTCGAAATCTGTCAGCAGCCCGCAATACCGCCGTCTTATATTCTGTCTTACTCAACAGATTCAACAGCTTTTTGCAGTACTCTTCTATCCTTTCCTTATCGTTTATGTCCGGCGCCGGTCCCATGCACAATTCCTGAATCAGAAACAAAAGATACAATTTGTATGGTCTCATATCCTTAAGGCTATAATCCTGTTTCATGATGCACTCCAGATTGGAAGCAAAAAGCGCCGCTACGTAATATGGATAATAAGATTGTCCCTCCACAAAAAGTTTATCCTTATAATCACTGATAAGCTTTGACTCATGCCGATGTGCCGTCTCGACATGGTTCATGTACATCGCCACCATACTTTGAATCAGCGCTCTGAAACTAACCCTTTGATATGGTTTTATTGCTCTATCTCTTGTATACTGCTTAGAACGCCGCTCATAATATACCTTGCAAAAACCAGTTGTCTGCGTAATGTTAAAGAAATCCTCCAGTTCCTTGTGATACTGCCGAACGGTTTCAAAAGCCGCTTCATAAACGATATTTTGCCTGTTCGTACCTTTGACAATTCCTTGGGTAACTTCCGGTTCGGTAGCTTCAATCACTTTCACAATTACCTGAACCTGTGACAAATCCTTTCCTTTCTTCTTTACCTTGTAGAGTGAATTGCATGTCTGACAGCCATTTACAACCTGAGGGTTTTTGATAAGCAACGCCCTGTTCTTCGACTCAAGCTTATCGCATACAATCGTAATCCCATTGTTAAACAGGACAAAATTCACAGGGTTCTTCGATAAAGTCACTTCCATCTCCTGATTTACATCCGTATCCCCCTGATAATCCCTAACATTGTCATCAAATATGTTCGTCCTGATCAACCCATCATCATTTATAAGAATTTTGACCAAGCTGTCCGCATTGCACAGTACGACATAGACCCGCCCCACATCCTTTAATTTTCCAAACTCAATAGAATCCTTATATTCAAGAGCCGCCTGATATTCTCCCCTGTTCGATTTAGCAATCGCCAGCAACTTCTCCTCATCAATCTGCCAGATTCTAATAGTATAATCTTTGCTTTTTATGCTTTGAGCCTCCCCCTTTTCCTCAGCTATAAAAACAATATTTATGTCAGGAAGCTCCTCCCATCGAGAAACAATTTTCTGTGTCTGAAGATAAGCTATTATCTCCGAGAAACTATATCCTTGTCTTTTATCATAAATCTCGTTTATCAGCTCATCAGCAGACACTTTCCCCTTATAGGCCAAAATATATATCTCAAACTTACCCTGACCATCCTTCTGCAGGATGTCGTCAATATCAGTCTTTGTAGATAGCAATTGCCCATTCATGGTTATGGCGATTCCAATCAAACCCATTCCTGCAGGCGTCTCATCACAAATTTGGTTTAACAGATCAAAGTCCCTGTCCAATCTGTCCGGCTGGATTTGCGAAAAATAGATATAATCAATATACCTTCTCTCATTATCACAGTCGCTGTTGCCTATCAGCTCATTCTCCTCAACATAATCATCTAGCCATGCTTGTAATATCAGATTCTTGAACACCTTGTTCCCTCCTGCTCTTTTTGAAGCATGTCACAACTCCAAAATCTGGTTATTACTCCCAGCGAACTCTCTATCCTATATTCTTCCAAGTCATTTAAATACTGCTCCTCAATATGCTCTATTCCGCAATGCCACTGGTCGCAAAGTTTCACCACCGTCTTTGTATTAATAACGGTATCCTTCAGATCATAAATATACCATTTTGCTTTTCTTTCGGCGCTACTTTCCAAGATAGCAGTGATATCCGGTTTTTTTGCCCCCACCTTCGACATTCCCTCAGGTATATATTCCTTGCTGAAATAAGCTCTTTCCCCGTTTTTTAGCGTATAATGCAGAATAGCCCTGTCCAATGTATCAGAGTTGGTATGTTTTTCTTCCACAATAATATCCCTGGTACAGTCGAACCAGTACATCACCCTGTTATCGTAACCTTTTCCTTGTTTCAGCTTCTGTGCTTTCATTTGTCTATCCCATAATACAGTTTGATTCATCGTATAACATATCGATATTTTCGTTAAATCGTCCAAAGTCATACCCTATTTTCGGATAATCCAAAAATTCCAATTCCTCAATGATCACACTGCCTTTTTCATTTTTTTTGAATTCATATATATATACTGTTTTATCCGGCTGGAGCATATCTTGCACGCTCCAATCCAGCTTTTCCAGTATGTCATTTTTTGGGATTACATTTTGCATTTTCGACACTAATATTAAATTATTGAGCCTTCCAGCCAGAGTATCGCTATGGGTCGAAACAATGACCTTGTTGTCAAGATTGCAAAATCTTATCAATGCTTTTGCAACACTTCCCTGCTTAATGGGATGTACGCTGTTTTCCGCCTCGTCATAATATAAATATCCATAGCTACATTCCGATTTCAACACACTGCTAAAAGATGATAATTCATGAATCATCGATGAAGCCATATTCAGAGGAATATAGCAATCGGTTTCCCGATACATAAACATATCATTCTGATATTCAACCTTCCCGCCCAACAGTTCTCTGTCCACGAATTTTATCAAATCTTTCTCTTTCTCATCAAATTGTACTCTGGGCGAATAAGTCTGCAGAAATTTAAGATAATCATAAATCGGCAGAGTCATTCCAGACTTTCCCTGCCTGTTCGCAAAAAAACTCCTGTAGAGCATCTGCAGGCCAGCCCGCGCCGCCGGAAGAAACAACTGCCCCTTTCCCACAGGCAGTCCCAGCATATCCAACAAGGCATATCTGGCAAGCTGTAATTTCATCTCCTCGACCGTTCCCATTACATTATCGGCAATATTTACTCTACCGCCATCAGCATACTCCTTCTCCAAGTATGCCGTTTCCGCAATCGTGCCCACATAAAATTCTTTCTCTGCAACTTCAAAATGTATTGTTATTTCCTCTGCTGGAACTTCCACGGAAAAACATTCCAGAAGAAAACTTCTTTTGTAATCTCTCAAATAACTATTGATATGTTTTTCCATTTCAGTAAACCATTCGCCAGAAAACCGAATATAGCTCACATCCTCCGCTTCGGTGCTTTGGGCGCAGCCAATTTCCACACTCCACTCGGATATTAGGTTGATAATCCCATAAATGAGCTCCATCATCAAAGTCTTTCCGCTGTTATTATCTCCTACAAACAGCGAAAAATCACCCAGCTTTATCGTCGCCTTCTCTATTCTCGCAAATTTTTTTACATCAACTCTTATACTCAAAAGACTCCTCTTTTCTTATATTTTAACCTTATGAACAAACCTCACTCATGACAGACTAATCACCTGACTGTTTCCCATTAAAAGATTGTATCACAATTTTTTCCCTTTTTCCATCTTTTCATAGTGCACTTTCCACACGCTAAACCCTTTACAGTTATTTCACCTTTTAGAGGCAAAATCTACAACCCCAATTCCCAAAATAACTGTTCCTGATACACAGGATCCTCCGTGGCGTGCTTCAGCTCATCGATTCGGTCTTGCGCAAGAAGGGCGGCGACCAATTTATTCATACGATCTCGTTCGGCTTCGCTTCCTTCTTTTCGGCCCTCTTTCCGACCTTCAATTCTTCCTTCCTCACGGCCCTCTTTCCGGCCTTCTTCTCTCCCTTCCTCGCGCAGCGATCTCTCATATTTCTTTACATCGAATCTCTCCAGCAGCA
>JAMPHU010000060.1 GCA_023663225.1 Candidatus Gastranaerophilales bacterium | reverse complement strand
TATCAAGGGACTAAAATTAGTTGTGGTGTACTTTTGACACCCACATCATATTATATAAGACATAAAGATATAGATATCATTATTGTACAGGCTGATTATATTGCAAACGGACATGATGGAATATTTGATCTGTATAGTCCATACCCCCGCTGCAAGCAACGGGGCATGGAATTTGAAACGCTGCAAGCAGTGGGGTATTGCCCCTCGCGGCATTCGCCAACTGTCCATGCAAGCATGACCGTTTGGCTCATTGCTCGCGGGAATAAACTCTGAGCCTTTTGCGTTGGTTTGCGATATCTTTAAAAAATGTATATACTTCATGTCTTGTCATAGGATAGTACAATACTTGTTCGGCTTCATTCTTTCCGCTATTTGCCGTCTGTCCATCCCCTACCTCCTGCGGAAGATCATAATCAAAATGCGTATGATGTAATAGATGTTTACAATGGGGAAGGCGATCATCCCGATCACAAGAGATGCGATCAATTTGATCGCCCAAAACCAGAATACCGCGTCATGGTTGCCGAACAGATTGAACGGAACCACCTTATTGAAAAAGGAGAATCCGAATACCACCAGCGCTCCCGCGATTCCCGCCATCGTGTCCAGGCCGTTCACCACGTCGGGGTCGGCCGCTCCCATCTTGGAAAAACTGCCAAAGATAAATCCCACAATCAAAAAGACGATGACAGCCTTGACCCAGATCCAGATAAATTCTGTGATGTAATTTCTTTCCATGTTTCCTCCTTGGTGAACTTGTCTGTTTTTGTCGGCTGCGCTTTACAAAAGCGGCAGTCCTTTTTCCTGAGCTTCCTTCATCATATCTTCCGGCCAGAGAGAACACTGTACTTCGCCGATATGCGCTTTTCGCAAAAAGAACATGCAGATGCGCGACTGTCCGATGCCGCCGCCGATGGTGAAGGGCACTTCCTCGTTGATCACTGCCTGATGGAAAGGAAGGTTGGCCCGCTCGGGGCAGCCGGCTTTATCAAGCTGGGACAGGAGAGCTTCTTTGTCTACACGGATCCCCATGCTGGAGAGCTCCAAAGCAATATCCAGAACAGGGTAGTATACCAGGATGTCCGCATTCATGCTCCAGTCGTCGTAGTCCGGAGCGCGCCCGTCGTGGGGTTCCCCATTTTTCAGACGGTCGCCGATCTGCATGAGACAGACGGCGCCCCGCTCCTTGGCGATAAGGTGCTCCCGCTCCTTAGGCGTGGCCTTGGGGAAGCGATCTTCCAATTCTTTGGTGGTGACAAAATAGATATCATGGGGAAGGATCTCTTCTATGTAGTCAAAGTGGATTGCCATGTATTTCTCCGTTTTGCGCAGTACGCTGTAAACGGTGCGGACGGTGTCCTTCAAAGTGTCCAGAGTACGTTCCTCTCTGGTGATGATCTTTTCCCAGTCCCACTGATCCACATAGATGGAGTGGATATTGTCCACATCCTCATCTCTGCGGATGGCGCTCATATCTGTGTAAAGTCCTTCTCCAGCGGAAAAACCGTATTTTTTTAAGGCAAAACGCTTCCACTTTGCGAGGGAATGTACGATCTCTGCTTCGCGGCCATCCTGATATTTGATGTCAAAGGACACGGGGCGTTCGATGCCGTTGAGATTGTCGTTCAGGCCGGATGCGGGATCCACAAAAATGGGCGCGGATACGCGCAGCAGATGCAGCCGCTCGGCGAGAAGATTTTGAAAGCAGTCCTTGACGGTCTTGATGGCGATCTGTGTTTTGTAAAGGCTGAGTTCAGAATGGTAATTTTCCGGAATCACTAATTTTGACATAATTTTTTCCTACTTCCTTTTTTATTAAAACATCCTTCTCTATATTAAACGTAAGACAGCCTGTTTGGCAATAGTTTTTTTGTATGGAAAAATACTTGTCAAAAGTGAACGTATGTGCTATTATAAAAACAGAACAAATGTTCGCAATAAAGGCGGGTGATGATGTGGAAAGTTTGACTGTGGGGCGGAAGTCGTCTCTTATGGATAAATTGGGTATTTTGACAGATGCGGCCAAGTATGATGTGGCATGTACTTCCAGCGGTGTAGACAGGAGAGGAGACGGGCGCTCTATCGGGAACTGTGTGGCCGCCGGAATCTGCCACAGCTTCAGCAGTGATGGCAGATGTATCTCGCTGCTCAAAATATTGCTCACCAATGAGTGTATTTATGACTGTAAGTATTGTATCAATCGCTGTTCCAATGATGTGCCCAGGGCGACCTTTACTCCGGAGGAGATTTGTACGCTCACGATAGAGTTCTATCGCCGGAATTATATTGAAGGGTTGTTTTTGAGTTCCGGCATCATTCAGAGTCCGACTTTTACCATGGAGCTTATTTGCCGCACGATCTGGCTTTTGCGCAACCACTACCATTTTAACGGTTATGTGCATGTAAAGGCGATACCTGGGGCGGATGCCGAGGTCATCCGACAGACGGGTTTTTTGGCGGACAGGATGAGCGTGAATTTGGAACTTCCTACAGCGGAAGGACTTAAGATATTGGCCCCCAACAAGCATCGCCGGAACATTTTGACGCCTATGCGGATGATCCAGAACGATATCCATGCCAACAGGGAGGAGCTGACGTTATATCGGAGCGCGCCGCAGTTTGTGGCGGGCGGGCAGTCCACGCAGATGATCATTGGCGCGACGGGGGAGAGCGATTTTCAGGTCTTGGAGGTGGCGGAGAGTCTTTACCGCAAGTTTGAGCTTAAGAGGGTGTTTTACTCTGCCTTTGTGCGGGTCAATGAGGACAGAGAGTTGCCGGTGCTGCCCGGCGGTCCGCCTCTTTTGCGGGAACATCGTCTATATCAGGCGGACTGGCTTCTTCGGTTCTATGGTTTTCAGGCGGAGGAACTTTTGGATGAACGGCGGCCGTTTTTCAATGTGATGCTGGATCCCAAGGAGGATTGGGCGGTGCGGCATTTGGAATTTTTTCCGGTGGAGGTCAACAGGGCGCCCTATGAAAAGCTGCTGCGCGTCCCGGGCGTGGGTGTGAAGAGCGCCAAGCGCATTGTGGCGGCCAGGAGAAGCGGCAATTTGAGCTTTGAGCATCTGCAGAAGATGGGAGTGGTGATGAAACGCGCGCTATATTTTATCACTTGTAACGGCAGGATGATGTACCGCACAAAGCTGGAGGAGGATTATATTGTGCGCAATCTGACCTGTGACAAGGATCGCGTCCGGTTTGGCAGCGACGGGATGACTTACAAGCAGATGTCGTTGTTTGACGACGAGCGTTTTCAGAGGGAGATCACGCCCTCGGAAAGGTTTGGGGCGACGGTTGGCCAGCTATAAGGTCGGCATAAAAAATTGGAGCGGATGGACGTAAGCTGCGGGCATTGTGAGGTATTGTACAAGAAAGAGTTATGGGAGGAGAGAGGTATGGGGATGGTCGTATATCAGTGTGAAGATTCGATGGAAAGTATTTTTACTGCGATCTACAGAGCTTATGAGGACAAAAGGAGGCCGGAGGACACAATCGTCAGTCTGACGGACGAAAGTTTTCTTTTTGCGGAGCATGTACCGGTGGAGGCGGATGGGGAGAAGGCAAAGAAGGTAGCCAAAACGCTGTGGAGGGAATTTGGTGAGGATGACTATTACCGAATCTGTATGGCGTTGACTGCTCCCGATGCCCAAAAAGGTCAGGCTGTGTACCAGACCATAGCGGCTGGACTGCGCGGCAGGTGTCGCAGGGGCCGGCTATTTGACGATCTGCGCGATGACAATATACGGAAGGCATTTGCCTTGGCGCGGGGAGCTGATCGGGAATATGGACACCAGAGGGAATTTCTCCGATTTCAGGAAGTGGAGCCGGCAGCGAATGTGAGAAGGGAGCGTGCGGGAGACGATCGGAAGATCTTATATGCCAGGATTGGTCTCAAGTGTCAGGTGATGTCATTCTTAATGGAACATTTTGCGGATCGCTTTCCGAGAGAGAATTTTATGATTTATGACGAGCGCTGGAAGCTGATGGGGATTCATCCCACAGAGCGCCAAATGGCGAGGGGCGAAGGGCAAAGCGCAATGACAAGAGGCAAAGAACAAGGCTCCATCAGCCGGATGGCTGCGGGCGGCGCGGATCTGCTGACAGATGGGCGTACCTGGTATCTGATACAGTGCGAGGATGATTTTGCAGAGGCGGACAGAGTAAGACAATCGGAGAGAGAACAGGCATATCAGGAGCTTTTCACCTATTTTTGCCACAAGATCGCCATCAGAGAGCGGCGCAATTTGGAACTGCAAAAGAATCTGCTTCCGTTGCGCTTTCGGGAATACATGACAGAGTTTCAGCGTATGCAGTCTGACAGAGGCGAGTAAAGAGAGATTTGACTCCCTGTAAAAGATAAAGTATTATCTTTTATAGGGAGTTTTGGCATGGATGCAGCAGAGGATGGAGGTTTGACACAGCATATGTCCGCAGATACACAGATTGTACGAAATGCACCGGATAATGGAGAGACGAAACGGGAGGAACCCGCGGGAGAGGTCAGAGTTTCTGTCCGCAGTTTGGTGGAATTTATCCTGCGCCAGGGTGACATTGATAACAGGCGTCAGGCTTTCTCTGAAAATGCCATGCAGGAGGGCAGCAGGATACACCGTATGATCCAGAAGCGTATGGGAGCGGATTATCAGGCGGAGGTATCGCTGAAATATACGCATCCCACGGACCACTATGTCTTGATTGTGGAGGGACGCGCCGATGGCGTGATCGATCAGAAAGAGGGCGTGGTGATCGACGAGATCAAGGGTACTTATCGGGATCTGGCCAAAATGCGGGAACCTGTGCCTGTCCATGTGGCGCAGGCAAAGTGCTATGCCTATATATATGGATTGCAGCATGACTGTCAGGAGATTCGGGTCAGAATGACCTATTGTAATATGGAGACAGAGGAGCTGCGTTATTTTTATGAGGATTATACTTTTGAACAGTTGGCGGAGTGGTTCGGGCAGTTGATAGAGGCTTACAAGAAATGGGCCGATTACAGTTGGGAGTGGAGGCAGATCAGGCAGGCTTCGATAGGAGAGTTATCATTTCCCTTTTCTTACAGAGATGGGCAAAAAGAACTTGTTACCTATGTATACCAGACCATTTATCACAAAAGGAAACTGTTTTTGGAGGCGCCCACCGGAGTGGGTAAGACCATATCCACCGTTTTCCCTGCGGTCAAGGCGATTGGGCAGGGGATGGGAGATAAGCTTTTCTATCTGACGGCTAAGACCATCACCAGGACAGTGGCGGAGGATACGCTGGAACTGCTGCGCAGGAAAGGCCTGCGTTTTAAGAGCGTGGTGCTGACTGCGAAAGAGAAGATTTGTTTTCTGGAAAAGGCCGAGTGCAATCCGGAGAGCTGCCCTTATGCCAAAGGGCATTACGACCGGATCAACGATGCGCTCTTTGCGCTGCTCACGGGGGCGGAATCTTTTACCAGAGAACGCATTGAGGAGTATGCTGGGCAGTATCAGGTATGCCCTTTTGAACTCGGTTTGGATGTCAGTCTGTTTGCCGATGGGATCATTGGGGATTACAACTATCTGTTCGACCCGCATGTGTATCTGAAGCGTTTTTTTGCGGAGAGTGCAGGAGGAGACTATCTGTTTCTGATAGACGAGGCGCACAATCTTTTGGAGAGGGGACGAGAAATGTACAGCGCCTCTCTGGTCAAGGAGACCTTCCTGGAATTGAGACGTGAGATCAAGCAGACAATTATGTCAGAAACGCAAAAAAGCCTGGAAAAATCGGAGATGGCAGGTCAGATGACATTAGAAATGACAATGATGTCGGGAACGTTGTCAGAGCCAAATATCACAAAAGAGAATGATGCAGAAAGCGAAAGCATCTATCTGACAGGAGAGCATCATGCCGCCAAAAAAAGAAAACGCACCGGCGGGAAGAGTGTTCTGGTCAGGGAGGGTTATGGGGAGCTGCTTGTATACCATTTGGACAACTGTAACAAAGAATTGCTCGCCCTGAAGCGAGAGGGCGGGAGCTGTCGGATTGTGAAAGAGATCGATGGATTTGTCAACGCATTGATGCGGCTCTATGCGGTGCTGGGGGACTATCTGGGGGAACAGGAGGACGAGAAGCTGTCCGTGCGGGAGCCGATGCTGGATTTCTATTTTGAAGTCAGCCATTTTTTGGAAACTTACGAGCGAGTGGACGAACATTATGTAAAATACACCCAGATTCAAGAAGACGGGAGCTTTTTGCTGAAGCTGTTCTGCGTCAATCCCAGAGAAAATTTAAAGGAGTGTATGATGCGCGGCAGGAGTGCGATTCTGTTTTCGGCGACTTTTTTGCCGATCCAGTATTACAAGGAATTGTTGGGAGGGGATAAGGAGGATTATGAAGTCTATGCCAAATCGGTGTTTCGGCCGGAAAAGCGGGGACTTTTTATCGCAAACGATGTGACCAGCAAGTATACCAGACGCTCGGAGGAGGAATACTGGAATATCGCCAGATACATAGATGAGATCGTAGGGCGGCTTCACGGGAACTATATGGTTTTTTGTCCCTCATACTCCTTTCTTCGCACCGTATATGAGATCTTTCAGGAGCATTTTGGTGCGGAGGACAGGGAGTGCATCGTACAGCAGGAGCATATGAGCGAGGAGGACAGGGAGATTTTTCTGAATCGCTTTCGAGGGAATGAGGACTGCGACTTGCAGGCGGTGGTGGAGATGGAGATCGAGGTGGAGGAGGAGCAGACCTTGATCGGCTTTTGCGTGATGGGAGGGATATTCAGCGAGGGAATCGACTTAAAGAACGATAGCCTGATCGGTGCGATCATTGTGGGAACTGGGCTTCCTCAGGTCTGCAATGAAAGAGAGATTCTGAAAGGCTACTTTGACGACAATGGAGAAAACGGGTTTGATTTTGCTTACCGATATCCCGGTATGAACAAAGTGCTCCAAGCTGCGGGGAGGGTCATACGCACCGCCGAGGACATCGGTATCATAGCTCTCTTGGATGAGCGTTTTCTACAGCCGGCGTACAGAAGGATGTTCCCGAGGGAATGGACGGACATTGAGATTGTCAGTGTAGATACGGTTTCTAAGCGGGTGGAACGCTTCTGGGATTCCTGGCTGTAGATCAGAAAAATCAGAAGAACAAAGCCAAAACAGAGGAGAAAATCAGAAGAGAAAAACCAAAAGATAGGGAGGGACAAATCGGGTGTTATATTCAAAATGAGGCTGAGATTCATAATGAAGGATGTGACATCACACGACTTGAAGGATGACAGGAAATAAATCCTAAAAATGACAGTCAGATTATTGTGGATAACTCTGTGGATTTGGTGGATTTCTCAAAAATCGGGACAAAAAAATGACACGCTTTCCAAGTACGCTTTAACGTATTTTTTTGCAAGTAACATGCAAGAATACCGGACTGGTCAAAGACAAACCATCATATGTTCTTGTTGACAATGTGGCTGATAACATGGTTAATACCGCGGTTAACAACATGGTTATTTGGTTGATGACATGGTTGACAATATTTTGATCTATGTAAAAGAGGCTGTCGCACATTAGTTAGTATAATGCCTTTCCGTACAACATATTTTGTGACTAGCCACCGCTTCGGAACAAAATATGTTGTATGGAAAGGCTGAATTTGCTATTATGCGACAACCTCTTTTATCATAGGATCATATAGTTCCTGTTGGAACCGCTGTTTTCCTATACTTCCATTTTCCAGAAAAATGCGCTGTAGGCGGGAAGCGTGCTTCCACCGCCGAAATCATGCTTCTCGCCGCTGATCAGATCAACGGCGGTACCGCAGCCGGCGTCAAAATGCGCTACAAAATCCGATTCATCCGCGTTGATCGCCACCAGCACGCGCTCATTCTCTGACTTGCGCTCGAAGATACATTGCTTGTTGGTGAGGAGAACGGAGCGGAAAGCACCGTAGTTCAATGCTTCGGACGCTTTCTTTGCCTCGCTGAGGCTACAGATAAAGTCTGAGAGCGCGTTCCATTCAGGCTCGTCAAAGCAGGCGCGCAATGCGGGATCCCCCTCTTGTTTGCGCGCTTTTGCGCCCCACTCGCTGCCGTAGTATACACAGGGGATCCCGGGCATACCGAACATCAGCGCATAGATCAAAGGCAAATGCTTTTCGTTGGTCAAAATGCTGGCGACTCTGGTCACATCATGGTTGTCCACAAAGGAGAGCAGGTGTTTGCCGCGGTAAAGAGTCCAGTTTTCCGGGCCGAACTGTCTGAGCAGGGAGTGCACAATCTCAAACAGGTTCATGCTGTTGAAGCTGCTGTACAGTCCCTTATAACACTCGTAATTGGTGGCGGAGTGTAGCATGGCGTCGTTCATCAGACGGTTGTAGTCGCCGTGGAGCATCTCGCCGAGCAGGAAGAAATCCGGTTTCAATTCTTGGGTGAAGCTGCGCAGTCTGCGGACAAAATTTTCATCCAGGCAATAAGCCACGTCCAGACGCAGTCCGTCGATGTCAAACAGATCCACCCAGCTCTTTACGCTCTGTAAAAGATGCTGTACCACATCCTCATTGCGGAGGTTTAGCTTGACCAGATCGTAGTTCCCTTCCCAACCCTCATACCACAGGCCGTCATTATAATGGGAGTTGCCGCCTAAGTCGATCCGATGGAACCAGTTTAAATAGGGAGAGCGCTCTCTGTTTTGGAGGACATCCTGAAATGCCCAGAACCCTCTGCCCACATGGTTGAACACACCGTCCAGCACCACGCGGATGTCGTTTGCGTGGAGCGCGTCGCAGACCTCCTTGAAGTCCTCGTTGGTTCCCAGGCGCACATCCAGCTTTTGATAGTCGCGGGTATTGTAGCCGTGGGTGTCGGACTCAAAGATCGGGGAAAAATAGATGGCGTTGATGCCAAGCTTTTTCATGTGAGGGATCCATTCCTTCACCTTCAAAATGCGGTGTTCCTGCACGCCGTCATTTTCAAAAGGGGCGCCGCAGAAACCCAGGGGGTATATTTGATAAAAAACACTTTCATAAGCCCACATATCTCTTCTCCTTCTTGGCTTTTTGTTTATCAGTATAGCACAGATCGATGGGTTATGCCATGGGAAAATCGTTATCTGTCGCAAAACCGGCGTCATTTCAGAGTGAAAAATGTATATTTCAGAAGTTTCCTGTTGGATGGCGGGGAATCTGTGATAGAATGAACTTGATCTTGAAAGCGAGCAGGGAGGCAAAAGATGCGTATATATTTATATTTTTGTCTGGCGGTAGTGATCATCTTGATGCTCTGTCTGGTGTGGATGTTTCTTCTATATGAAAAGATGCGCAGGCGCTACGACAGTCTGGCGGAAAGCTGTGAGCAGATCCAGCGACTCAACAGTGAACTCAGAGCGCAGAGGCATGATTACTTAAATCATATGCAAGTGGTGTACGGAATGATGGAGCTGGAGGAATATGAGGAGCTTCACGCTTACTTAGAGCCGATATACAGAGATATGATGAAAGTCGGAAAGGCGATCCGCACTTCGATACCTGCGGTGAATGCGCTGTTGATGGCCAAGATGGGGGAGGCGGAGGCAGGACAGATCGACTTTTATGTGGAAGTGAAATCGGATCTGAAAAACCTGAAGATAGAGCCATGGGAGTTGTGCAAGGTGCTTTCCAATCTGATCGACAACGCTATCATCGCCCTGACGGAGAAGGAGGGGGAGCGGAAGCTGATGCTGGATATCAATGAGGACAGGGAGTATTACTTGTTTGCGGTGTCGGACAATGGCGCACCCATCCCCAAGGACAGACAGGCGGCGATCTTTAGACCGGGTTTCAGCACCAAAGCGGAGGCGGGACATGGAATGGGGTTGTTCATTGTATCCAACGTGCTCAAGGGAAACGGCGGAAGTATTCTTCTGGAATCGGATGCGAGGGAAACTACATTCATAGTGAGATTGAGAAAGGAGGTGAAGGGTTGAATGGAAACGGTTGTATGGATAGGCATTGCATTGTTGATCGCAGGTTTTGTGCTGATCGGCATTGAATTGGTGGTGCCGGGGTTTGGCGCCCCGGGAATCGCGGGAATACTCTGTCTGGTGGCAGGCGTGTTTTTGACCACGGACTCTCTGGAGGAAGGGATTCTGGTGACCGTGTTGGTGATCGTGGTGTTGTGTATCCTGATGGCGGTCATCATGGGACTGATGCACTATCGAAAATTCCGATCGCCTATCATCCTAGACACGGAAGTCGGAATGGAGAGCGGCTATCTGGAAAACTCGGACTTAAATTACCTGTTGGGCAGGGAAGGCGTAGCCACCACGGAACTACGGCCAGCCGGAAAGGGTGATTTTGACGGGATCGAGCTGGATCTGATCTCAGAAGGCTCTTACATTAAAAAGGGGAGCAAAATCGTGATCTGCCGCATCAATGGCAACCGATTGATGGTAAAAATAGCGGATCAAAAAGAGAAGGAAAAAGAAATGCAATAAAATGGAGCGGCCTGAATGGGCGGAAGGAGAAGATCATATGACAGTTTTGAAGATTGCTATACTCGGGATTATATTTTTGTTGATTGTGCTGTTTTTTGTGGTGGTGCCCGTTGGATTGTGGATATCGGCGGTGGCGGCCAATGTGAAGGTGGGGATTTTTAATCTGGTAGGCATGAAATTGCGCAGAGTGGCTCCCCAAAAGATCATTTTTCCCTTGATCAAGGCTACCAAGGCGGGACTCAAGGTGACGGTCAATCAATTGGAGGCCCACTATCTGGCGGGCGGAAACGTGGATAATGTGGTCAATGCGCTGATCGCGGCGGAGCGAGCGGGCATGGATCTGTCTTTTGAAAAGGCATCCGCCATCGACCTGGCGGGACGAGATGTGTTTGAAGCGGTAACTATGAGCGTGACGCCCAAGGTCATCGAGACACCCTTGATATCGGCTGTGGCGAAGGACGGTATCGAACTGATGGTCAAGGCGAGGGTGACTGTGCGGACCAACTTGGAAAGGCTGATCGGCGGAGCGGGGGAATCCACGGTGCTGGCCAGGATTGGCGAGGGCATTGTCACAACGGTGGGATCTGCACTCGATCACAGCCGTGTGTTGGAGAACCCTGATGAAATCTCCAAGTTAGTGTTGGATAAGGGACTGGACTCCGGTACGGCATATGAGATTATTTCCATTGATATCGCAGACATTGATATCGGTAGGAACATCGGGGCGCACCTGCAAGGTCTGCAAGCGGAGGCGGACAATAAGATCGCACAGGCGAGAGCAGAGGAACGCCGCGCAATGGCGGTGGCGTTGGAACAGGAAATGCGCGCAGCTGTGGTACAGGCGGAGGCGGAGATCCCCAAGGCTATGGCCCAGGCGCTTCGGGATGGAAATATCGGGGTATTGGATTATTATAAACTGCAAAACGTTCTTGCGGACACAGAGATGAAGAAAAACATCGGCACGGGCGCGAACGCTTATGCGGAGAGCAAGAAGGAATCGTAAGCGATGATCAAAGTGATGTTGATAGATGATGAACAGGAGATCAGAAGGCTTCTCCACAAGATGGTGGAGAAGCAGCCGGATTATCAGGTGGTGGCGGAGTGTGGCGATTTTGCGGGAGCCATGGCCGACTTTGCCCGCTACAGGCCGGATGTGGTGTTTGTGGATATTGACTTAAACGGTGAGGATGGACTAAACTGCGCCAAAGTGTTGACGGAGCTTGACCCGAAGCTCAAGGTGATCTTTGCCACCGCCCACAGCGAGTACATGGCGAATGCCTTTGAAATCTATGCGTTTGATTATCTGGTGAAACCTTTCAATATGGAAAGGGTGGCGCGGACACTGGAGCGCATTAGGGGTGTGCTTGCAGAGAGCGGGAAGCAGGGTCAGGCGGGCGCGCCGAGAGGAGGGCGTGCGGAGGAAGGAAGCGGAGAATCGGATAAAATATCTCGGTCGGAGCGTTACAGAGGCAAACTTTTGATCAAAGGAAAAGAGCAGGCGTATCTTTTGGATGTGGAGGAGATTCTTTTTGTGGAGCGCACGGACGGCAGCACAAATATTGTGACAGAGGGAGATCAGTACAGGACTTCGATCTCCCTGTCCGATATGGAGGCCAAACTGGATGCCGACCAATTTATGCGCTGCCACAAATCCTATATTGTCAATCTCTCCAAGATCACCCGAATCGAACCATATGGGAGATGGACTTACGTGGTGAAATTTAGAGACTGTGAGATGTCGGCGTTGATGACCGCCCAGAACTATGAGAAAATCAAAAAAATATTTTCCTGATGCCGTAAATATATGTTATAATGACCTTATTCAAGGTAGGAAACGGCCGAATGGCCATCCAACATAAATTGCGAAGTCCGTGAGCGAGGAAAACCGAAGGTTTTTCGAGCGAGCACTGCGGCATGAATAATGTACGCGAGTGCCACGAAGGTTTTTCGAGCGAGCACTGCGACAGAGGAGATCAGATTATGACTGAAGTACAAGAGAAGGAAGCGACCCGATCCTTGAAGCTGCGTCTGTACGACAAAACCGCAGATGAGGTGAAGGCGGCGGCGGACAAGGTGCTTGACAGTGTCAGGATTTTTGCCGCATCCCTGTGCCGCAGCGAACAAGGGTGGACAATGGTCTACGGCGATGCGAAAATTTCGGAATGTATTATGTTTGCGGCGAGGTCTCAAGATTGGGCGGAAGGTTATATGGGAGTGTCCGACAGACTTCCCATGGACATGGAGCAGCAGTTGTATCAGGCGGAAGTGATTCCGATCGTGGACGGGGGCGCCTATTTGTATGTGCGCTTTCACAAGATTCTTTTGGATGAAAGGCAGATGGAGCAGATCGCTCAGAAATTTCTGGATGCGATGGACGATGCAGAAACGTTTTGACTGCTATTTGACAGACATAAAGTCCATACTCTGATCAGAGTACAGTTCATAGTCGTCTAATAGATCGCCCACTTGGACAGAATCATAAATCTCCTGTGTGCAGTAATACCAATTTCCCACTGCAAAGATCTGATATACATTCACCTCTTCTCCCGTATAATATTCCGTCTGAGATGTGACTTTTTTGTCGTCACATTTGGGATCGATATAATGGATCACGGTGAGAGTCTGCTGCTTTCCCCAGTATAGACGCATATCAGGGTAGGAAAAATATCCTTCGTAACAGTGGCCGGCCTCAAGAGACATTGTGGCTGTAAACCAGATCACTTGGCCGTCTCTGACGGCGGTATAGAGGTTCTCGTCCGCGTCTATGACAAAAAAGTCTGCGGAGAGCAGGCCCAGTTCTTTGATGTCGCCATTCTCATCAGTGGCAAAACGGATCGCGACGGACTCCAGACTGCGGTTCGTGTCATGCAGCCACATCAGTAATTCTTTGTCCAGGATTTGGACATTTTCACAGACAGATCCTTCATATTCAACCAGTGCGGCGCCGTCAGAGTCGCAACTGACGATCATTCCGGTCAGGTCGGTGCGGTTGCGGGGAAGATTGTAAGCGGAAGGGGCGGCCGTGGAAGATTCCTGAAAAAAGCGCAAAGAGCCTTCCCGCAGGGGGAGGACGGCCATGGCGACGATCGCCGCGGAGCTGAAACAGACCAGGGCGATGACGACCTTGCCGATCAGGCGGATCTTATCTTTTGGAGGCTTGCGGAACGCTTTGACTTTGCTTCCTTTTTTGATCTCTGCACCACGGAATTTGTATTTCATTGATTTTATTCCTCCCAGGCCCGATGGAAACTTTCTGTTCTGGCCTCATCATAGCATAAAAACTGGAAGTGCGCAATGTTTTATGGCTGTCGTTAGCTATCCCCTGAAGGGAATTTAATTGAATGAAAATCGCTTGCGATTGCTTGCATTTGCAGAGAAAATAGTGCATACTATACTCAAAGGAGCGTGATACACATGGCAAATACATCCGCCGTTTATGCAAGAATCGATACAAACCTAAAAGAAAATGCTGAGAGAATCCTTTCCCAGCTTGGAATTTCTCCGTCCGGTGCTATCCAAATGCTTTACAGCCAGATTGTCCTGACAAAAGGAATTCCGTTTGACCTTCGCCTGCCTTCCGCAAGGCCGACCGCCATCGGCGGCATGAGCTGTGAACAGCTTGATACGGAACTTATGAAGGGGATAGAGTCATTGAAAACTGGCAAAATTTACACTGCGGATGAGGTAGACGCCGAACTTTTAAAGGAGTTTGGCATATGAGCGATATCTATTCTGTCATTTATTCCTCGGAAGCAGTGGACGATTTACGGGAAATCTACCTGTATATCGCCTTTACGCTCAAAGTGCCGGATACAGCGGAAAAGCAGGTAAACCGCATCCGAAAGGAAATACGGTCTCTTGATTTCATGCCATCCCGCTATTCCATTGTTGACTGGGAGCCATGGAAGAGCATGAAAATGCACAAAGTTCCGGTTGATAATTTCGTGGTCTACTACACAGTGAATGATTCTGACAGCACTGTGGCTGTTATTCGTATTTTCTATGGTGGCAGAGATGTCAAAAACATCATTAACTCAGAACAAGATTGAACGCAAAAAAGAGCGGTTGTATAAGCAATCTTTTGCATTTTGGGTATTTACGTTTCTATGATTTGTAGTTTATAATAATGACAGGCAATACTATAAACAGAAATGAGGTGTTGATTATGCTAGTGAATACGAAAGCAAAAGTAGGTGTGTTTTCCATCGCTTTGGGCGCTTATCTGCCCCAGTTCCCTTCGCTGGTGCCTGAATTTGAGGCGCAGTATGAAGCGTTCAAGAAAACCCTTCCCGACACGGTGGAGATCATCGACGGCGGGATGGTGACCACCAAAGAAAAGTCCCAGGCAGCCGGAAATCTGTTCCGCGCGGCAGATGTCGATCTGGTATTTATGCAGCTTTTGACCTATGCTACGTCCTACAATATGCTGCCGGCGGTAAAGGATCTGGATGTTCCTGTAGTGCTTGTCAATGTTCAGAAGTTGAAAGCGCTGGACTATGATCACACAGATATCGCATCCTGGCTGGGCGAGGGCTATGCCTGCGGCGCTGTGGGCGAGATGGTTGCGGATCTGGAGCGATATGGGAAGAGACATGCGGTGATCACGGGTGTTGTCGAGGGCGGAGACCCCGGCGTGCAGGCGGAGATTGAGGAATGGTGCCGTGCCGCTCAGGTCAGAAGAAGATTCCGCGATACCAATATCGCGCAGATCGGCAGACCTTATCCCGGCATGATGGATCTCTACATAGATGAGTCCAATCTGTACCGCAGGATGCATCTCTACACCAAGCAGTTTGATTGGGAGAAGATGTGGGCGATCGCTGACGATATCACCGATGAAGCAGCGATTCGGGCGAAGGCACAGGACATTCTCGACACCTTTGATATTGAGGGCGGCGGCAGCATCGAGGAAGTATGGGAGATGGCTAAGTACGTTGTCGCTTTTGAACAGTGGGTGAAGGATGAGCAGTTGGGACTGATCGCTTCTCATTATGACGGCTTTGCACAGGGCAAGGCGGGCGTTCTCGACAGTATGCTGATCCCCGCGTTTTCCATGTTGATCAAGCAGGGAACTGCCTGCGCGGTTGAGGGCGACATGAAAGTTGCCATGGCGATGAGCATTTTAAAGACCATCTCCGGAACCGGCCAGCTTGCAGAGATGTATTCCATCGACTTTAACGATGACATTGCCATCATCGGACACAGCGGATCCGGCGATGCCGATATCTCTGACAAGAAACCGACCATGAAGATCGTGAAGGTATTCCATGGCAAGACCGGCGGCGGATACCTGACACAGTTCTATCCTTACACGGGGCCTGTCACCTATCTGGCGATCACGCAAGATGGAGACGGACATTTCAAGTTTATCGTGGCGGAAGGCATCAACGAGGAAGGTAAGATCCTTTCCTTCGGAGATACCAATATGCGGACACGCTTTACCTGCGGTGCGAGAGAGTTTGTGAACCGTTGGAGCGAATGTGGGCCGACCCACCATTTCGCAGCGGCTACCGGCAGACATATCGATACCATTTTGAAGGTGGCAAAGATTTTCAATGTGCCGGTTGATATCGTGACCCGATAAAACATTTAGGTATCATATAAAAGAAGCTGTCGCGCTATAGCGGTTTCAGCTATTCCACACAGCATATTTTGTTCCGAAGCGGTGGCTGGTCACAAAATATGCTGTATGGAATGGCCTCTGCTATAGCGCGGCAGCTTTTTGTCATTATGCGGATTTGTAATTTCGAATTGCAAGTCCCAGGAGAGCCGCTGTCAAGAGTAGAAGAATACCTTCCAGTACGGCGACGGGAAGGATCTGTATCAGCAGAACCGTGGCGGCGTCCACCAAAAAATGAATCCCGACAGCCAGCACATAAAATCCTGCCTTATGTTCTTTTACCGCGCGATAGACCAGCCACGACAGTGCGATATGCAGCATAATGGCTGATATGCGCTCCAGTCCGCCCATCAAAAAATCTGCGGGAGAGAGCGTCCAGAGTTGGGAGAACTGTGCATAGGCGGTGGCAGCAGTGGTTTCGTCCATACCGGCGAGAAGCGGCTCCATGCCTGACGCATTGATCATAAAGGAAATGGACAGATTGGAGAGATAAGTGATGCCTGTGACTAGGATCGCCTCGACCCCGCCGTGGCCGATACCATACATAATGGCGTTTGGCTTTTCCAGACTCTTGGACATGCAAAACCGCATGGCCAGAAATCGTCCTGTCTCCTCAAAGAGTCCTGCGGCCAGTCCGCCGTAGATCGCATAGAACCATAGATTCTCCTGTAGAAGATTCCCTGTGACGGCCATGACCGCCAGATGTAAGAGTTGTTCCAGTATCAGTGCAAACAAAAAGAAGGTCCCACACCCCAAAAAGAAGGCGGACAGCTTTGCCTTGGTCTTTTTCTTCCAAAAGATGCACAGTCCTATGGGGAGGGCCAGACAGATCAGCAGTGTGATGAACATGGCGGCGATATTGACGCCGGGTACTTTTGTTGTAAGCATAGTTTTTATTCCTTTCTATCTTGTCAGTCCGGCCATTCGGCCGTTTTCTTATTTATACCATCTAAGTATGCAAAAGACAAGTAAAAAACAAGTTTTATTTCCTTGTTGACAAATAATATTATATAGTGTATAGTATAAACATGCTATATGACATATAATATTATAAATTGAAATAATATTATAAAAAGTGTCACTATTATACAAGCAAAGGGGCGATGATATGGTATTTAACACAGGGGCGGCGCTGTTGGACGCGATAGTCCTGGCAGTGGTGTCCAAGGAGGCGGACGGGACATATGGATACAAGATTACCCAGGAAGTCCGCCAAGTGATCGAGCTCTCGGAATCCACACTCTACCCGGTGTTGCGCAGGCTGCAGAAGGATGAGTGTCTGGAGGTCTATGACATGGAGTGTGCAGGCAGGAATCGGCGTTACTACAAGGTCACCAGCAGGGGATGGGCGCAGCTGCATCTGTACGAGAGTGAATGGAGACAGTACGCGGAGAAGATCACCGGACTGTTCGAGGGAAAAATAGTATTCGGAAAGGAAAGGGAACAAGATGAATAGAGCGGAATTTATGAGACAATTAGAAATCCTGCTGCAAAATATTTCTCCTGCGGAGAGGGAGGAGGCGCTGCAATATTACAACGACTATTTTAACGATGCCGGAGCGGAGAACGAGCAGTCTGTGATCGCGGCCTTAGGGACGCCGGCGCGCGTGGCGGAGAATATCAAGAGAGATCTAAACGGAGCGAACCATACGGGGGAAAACGCCGGAGATTTTGAGGCGGTTCGTCCTTCGGGCAATGCGCAGATCATACGTTATCAGGGTGAATTTTCCGGCCAGGGGCAGAGTAAAGTGCAGGAAAGTGAGAAAACCTCCACGGGCATGATCATCTTGATCGTATTTTTGTGTATCCTGGCCTCTCCGGTGCTGTTTGGCGTGGGATCCGGCGTGCTGGGTACGGCGGTCGGGGTGATCGTCGGATGGTTTGCTTTGATCTTTGGATTTGGAGTGACCGCGCTGGCTTTGCTGGTGGTCATGTTGGTGTTGATGTTGCTGGGAATCATAGTCTTATTCTATGCGCCGTTAGTGGGACTGTCTTTGTTGGGAGCCGGACTGTTGTGCGGCGGCGTGGGTATTTTGTTTTTGATGCTGACCGTTGCTATGGCGGGGATCGCTACGCCCGCCATCTGTCGGGGGATCGCGGGACTGTGGAGGACGATCACGGGCAAGAAACAGCCTGCGTGAGAGAAAAGACGACAAAGATAGGGAAAGGAATAAGGAAAGATGAAAAAATTTATGAAATTTTGTTTGATTACGGCGGTGTCCATGTTAGGAGTGGGAGTCGCCCTGGCTCTGGTCGTCAAGGTAATCCACGGGGGGCCGGTCTCGCTCCATGAGCTTTCGGACACTTTTCACGCCAGAGAGGATTCCTCTCTGGCGAACTGGGGACTTCGCGTGATGGAAGAACTGGATGAGGTTTCGTATGATCTCGACGAAGATATTCTGTTTAACAATCGCTATAATGTGTGGAACGGCGATGTGTCCAATCGTTTTGTGGCGGATAGAGCGGACATTCGTAAGATTGATATTGAGGCGGCGGGTTGTATTTTGGTTTTTGAGGTTTCCCCCGATGAGAGTTATTATATAGAAGCGGAAAATGTGAGACGTCTGCAAAGTTACGCAGAAGGCGACACGTTGTATGTGAAGACGCTCTCCAACACCAACACCTGGAATGAGATGAAGGAAAGGTATATCACGCTCTATGTGCCGGCTGAGGTCAGTCTGGATGAGGTGGAGATCGATCTCGGAGCGGGAGAATTGGATTTGGGTCGGCTTACGGCGAATAAACTTTCTCTGGAAATCGGTGCAGGGCACCTTGTGGGAGACGGAATCAATGTGGCGAATAAGTTGGAGATCGAGATTGGCGCAGGTGCGGTGGAACTACAGGGACTGCAGGCAGGCGAGGTAGAAGCGAGCGTGGCTGTAGGCGATCTGGCGCTGCAGGGAGACATCACCTCAAAGGGCGACATCTCCTGCTCCATGGGAAATATCAGTCTGCTCCTCGACGGTACAGAGGAGAGCTACAATTATAAGATCGAGGTGGCCGCTGGCAACATAACCATAGGAGAGAACGGTTACAGCGGTCTGGCAAGCGATCGAACCATAAAAAACGGGGCGGACAGAACGCTGGAAGTAGAGTGCGCCATGGGCAATATTGATATTCTCTTTGACTGACAATCAATATCAGATCAAATCGGACGGCTTGCCAGTTCCCTGTTCGGGCGCTGCTGGTTCGGGTGTGGCCAGTTCTGTGGTTGTTTGCCCGATCGTTGATGATTCGGACTCTGCCTGTCCTGTGGTTGTCTGCCCGATCGCTGCTGGTTCGGACATTTCCTGTTCAGCAGTCGCCTGCCCGATCGCAGCCTGTTCGGGCGTTTCCTGTTCGGCAGCGGCCTGCCCGGACGTTGTCCGTTCGGGGGTAACCTGTATGAACAGTCCCGCTTTCTCCAGAGCGGGACGCAGCGCCAGATAAATGATGGTGGCGGCGATCACCGCTATTACGGCGTTGACGGCGCTTGTGAGGGTGGCCAGTTTGGCGAGGGCGGAGGCGATCTCCTGGGGCACGCCCAACAGATAACTCTTGTAGAAATAGCCTACCAAAGGATCGGCCACGATATTGAAGACCATGCCGCAGGAACTCGCAAAGATCGTGACACCCGTCACATATTTGGGAGAGTGGGAGCGGCTCAGTTTAAAGATCTTGTGCGCTGCCAGACCGACGATCAGGCCGATCAACAATTTCAGCAAGAAGGTCTTGGGCGCGCTGGTCACATAAGATGTGGTCAGATCGCCGATGGTCATGCCTACGGCGCCGGCGAGTCCGCCCCAGTAGCCGCCCAGCAACAGCGCAGCCAGCACACAGAACACATTGCCGAAGTGGAAGGAGGTTTTCTCCGTGCCCACAGGTATGTCAATCTTGAAAAAAGTAAAGCCGATATAACAGAGAGCGGCCAGTAAGCCTGCTTGTGCCAGACGCTTGATATCCGCCTTTTCCACTTCTCTTTGACCGATCAGAGCGTTATAGAGTCCCTTGACGGTCAGAAGGATGCTGAGGAACAAAACGGTCAGACCGTAGGAATAGGGGCGCTGATTGCGCAGTTTTTCCGCCGCGTCCTCCATGGTCAGAGAGGCTGTGTAGCTGCTGTGGTATGCGTACACGGAGAAAAATAAACTGGCCACCAGAAGCGTCGCGCCGATGATTAAGAGTGTATAACTCTTTTTCCGCTCCTTCTTTGTTTCCGTCTCTTTGAATTTGATTTTCATAAGATACCTCCTCGTTACGGCTTTTATTATTTTATGATTTGCGAAGCATATGATTCGTCGATAGGGATAGTGTATAGAAAAAGTGGTTTGGTAAAAAGGTCCAGAATGTGTTTTTTTTACCAGACCAGTTTTTGCTTTTCGTATCGATTCAGCCAAATTTTCTCTCATAAATGCCAGAAAAATGCCAGAAAATTGTATAGCAAAATGCTTTACAAACGCTACAAAGTGGAGTATGCTGAAAATATCATAAAGGAAGAGGTGATATAATGGCTCAAATTAGTTTGCGTATAGAAGATGATGTAAAGAAAAAGGCAGAACAAGCTTGTGCTGATATTGGAATGTCTTTATCTACGGCTATTAATATTTATCTTAAAAAGCTGGGACAAGAGAAGCGGATACCATTTGAAGTATCTGTGGATCCTTTTTATTCTCAGGAAAATATGACCAGACTCAGAAATTCTGTGGCACAGATGGAAGCTACGGGGGGAACGGTACATGAGGTAGATTTTGATGATTAAGTCATGGTCAGATGCGGCATGGGAAGATTTTGAATATTGGATGAAACAGGATAAGAAGATGTTAAAACGTATTCTTCAGTTATTGAAAGATATCGACCGTAATGGATATGATGGAATAGGAAAGCCGGAGAGGCTAAGCGGTGATCTGGCAGCTTATTGGAGTCGGCGGATAGACGATGCAAATCGTATTGTTTATCGTATAGAGAATAATACGATAAAGATTGTTCAATGTGGCTCCCACTATAGAGATAAATAGAAAATGGCAACATTTTGGCAACGGTTGTTGCCGACAAAACATGAAATGCCGTAAAATCAACGGTTACAGCCTTATATTTTAGATATTTATTTCAATTTACATCAGTTTGACATCAAAACTGATAGTCTTTGGTGGATATATTTGGACTTATATGGTGTGAACAGAGAATAGATGTATACTCACAACTTAATAGTTAATGCTATTAAAGGGACATTTTCCAAGATACGGAGAGTGTCCTTTTTCTGTTGTTATGGTTAAAAAATTAGAAAAGTAAAAGGAGGGTTCAGTCTATGAACAACACAGCGTTAAGGGCAGAGGCGCAGAGCGCCGACAACACACACATGGTTTTTGCAGACAGGGAACATGAAAAGTTTTATTTTGAAACATTGGAACAAGCAAGGTATCAGGACTGTTAGCATTACACCACCTTGATGTGTCGTGGCGTCCTTCCGATGTAGGACGGATTTTGCGGACATTCAAAATAAAAAAGAATGTGGAGGTAACAGACAATGGCAAAATCATTATTTGAGGAAATGGGCGGCAGATACGAACGACAGGGCGATTATCTAATTCCATGCTTAACAGTACCCGCCGAAGAAGAACAGCCAATAGGCATCTGGGGGCAGCGGCATTTGGATTATCTAAAGCAATACCGCAAGGTTACATACACCAATCTTCTCATAAGCGGCAGGCTTAACGCTTACCTTGCCGACATCGACAGGCAGGCACAGGAACGCTCCCACAAGCTCATAGAGGGCATGAAACAGGCACAGGGCATAACGGAACGTCTAAAGGCAGAAAATGCCTTAGAGTGGACTGGAAGAATGAATAACATAAGGGCTTGTGCGAGGGAGATTGTGGAAAAGGAAATTATATATGTATAAGTAAATACAATGCCTTTTGATGAAAATAGCGTATGGCTTTGCAGTCATACGCTATTGCTTTAGTATGACGGGCATGCCCGTGTTCTGTGGTGAAAGTCCACTTAGGCGTAGCT